>NZ_JBITBT010000012.1:188844-238581 GCF_044452505.1 Amycolatopsis sp. NPDC051903
ACGACACCACGGCAGACTGGGTGCACCGGCCCCCGCGACCAACCTCGCGGCCACCATCGTCACGACCCACGCAACCCCATCACCGCCCACGACACCCCCGGACGCGAAACAAGCCCTTGCAGCACGAACCCCTGGTGTGACGACACCACGGCCCGCCGAGCGCACCGGCCCCCGCGGTCAACATAGCGGCGACCGCGCCGTCCGGCACGGTCACGACCGGCCCGGGCGGCCGCCGCTCGCGGCGTCCGCCCGGGCGGCGCAAGCCGTTGCGGCGGCCCGGAACCTGTGGTGACGACGCCGCAGCAGCCCAGGTGCACCGGCAACCGCCGGTGCGGGAGCGCGGACCCTACGGTGACGGTGGCGCGCCGTTCATCCCGCTGCCGGCTTCGGTGACGGACGTGGCGGTGGCCGTGGCGCCCGAAGTGGTGGCGACGATGGTCACCTCTTCGCCGTTCGTGATGCCCGTCGCGGTGGTGGGGTCGATGGTGTAGACCTTCGTGAAACCGTCGTCGCTGCGGGCGGTGATCGAGGTGGCGGACAGGGCGGTGACCTGGCCGGTCTGCCGGAACTTCGCGACGTAGCCGCCGCTGTCGTCGGTGGTCACGAATTCGCCGTGCAGGACCGGGCCGAGCGCGGCGCCGCCGGCGGGGCCAGCGGGGCCAGCGGGGCCGCCCATCGGCCCGGAGCCCGGGACGGCCGCGGAAGCGTCGTCCGACGAGCCGCTCCCGACCCACCCGGCGACGCCGCCGCCGGCGACGATCACCGCGGCGATGCCGCCGGCCAGCCACTTTCGGGCCGGTGCGGGGGAAGGGTTTCCGGGCGCGTGAGTGTCCGGAGTGGACGGCTGAAGCCTGGGCGTGGTCATGGTTTACGCCATCCGAATGGGCCGGTCGGGGGAACCCGCCCCACGGTCTGCGGTGACCCTGGGTGCGCACTGTGGCGAGCATCTGGCCGCGCTGTGATCCACGCCCACAGCGGGCTCACAGGCAGCACACATCTCGCCCACACAGTGCGGTCCCACGCTCGTGTCATGGCCGTCCGCGCGAAGTCCGCCCCGCCCCGCTGGGGGCGGCTGTCGCTGCGCGCGAAGCTGACCGTGTCGATCGTGCTGCTGCTGTCGCTGGTGTGCCTGGTGATCGGAGTGGTGAGCGAATTCGCGCTGCGCGCGTTCCTGGTCGACCAGACCGACGGCCAGCTCTACGCGGCCACCGCCCGCGCCGCGGACTTCGCGACGCACGGCGGGCCGCTCGGCGGCCACAACCCCCTCGACGCGCCCGGCCAGGGCGCCGGCACCGTGAACGCGCACTTCTCCGGCGGCCAGCTCGTCGACGGCGGATCGCTGTCCCAGCACGGCCAGCGCGTGACGCTCACACCCGACCAGCTCGCGGCGCTGCAGAGCCTGCCGGTGGACGGCCGCGCGTACACGCGGACCGTCGGCGACCTCGGCGACTACCGGGTCACGGCGGTGGCCATCCCGGACGGCGTGGTCGTGACCGGGGTGCCGCTGCAACCCGTGCAGCAGACGCTGCTCACGGTCGGCCTGATCCTGTTCGGCGTCGCGGCCGCCGGCGTCACGGGTGCGGCGTTCATCGGCGCGTTCGCGGTGCGGCGCACGCTGCGGCCGCTCGACCGCGTGGCCGCGACCGCCGCGCGCGTCTCCGAGCTGCCGCTCGACCGCGGCTACGTGGACCTGTCGGTGCGCGTGCCCGACGGCGACACCGACCCGCGCACGGAGGTCGGCCAAGTCGGGTCGGCGCTGAACCTCATGCTCGGCCACATCTCGGCCGCCCTCGAAGCAAGGCACGAGAGTGAGCTGCGCGTGCGCCGGTTCGTCGCGGACGCGAGCCACGAGCTGCGCACGCCGCTCGCCGCCATCCGCGGGTACGCCGAGCTCGCGAGCCGCGGCCGCATGCAGGTGCCGCCCGACATCGCGCGGTCCATGACCCGCATCGAGTCCGAGGCCGACCGCATGACGACGCTCGTGGAGGACCTGCTGCTGCTCGCGCGCCTCGACGCGGGCCGGCCGCTCGACGTCGCGGAGGTCGACCTCGCGCGCCTGGTCGCCGACGCCGTCAGCGACGCGCACGTCGCCGGCCCGACCCACCAGTGGCGCCTCGAACTGCCCGATTCCCCGCTGTTCGTCCTCGGCGACGTGCAACGGCTGCACCAGGTGCTGGCGAACCTGCTGACCAACGCCCGCGTGCACACCCCGCCCGGCACGACCGTCGTCACGAGCCTGGCGCGCTCGGCGGACGGCAGCGCGGTCGTGACGGTGACCGACAACGGCCCCGGCATCACCCCGGAACTGCTGCCGGCGGTGTTCGAACGGTTCGCGCGCGGGGATTCGTCGCGCTCCCGCGCCGCCGGCTCGACGGGGCTGGGCATGGCGATCGCGGCGGCCGTGCTGGTGGCGCACCACGGGACGATCGAGGTCCACAGCCGGCCGGGCCGCACGGAGTTCGCGGTGCGGCTGCCGGTGCTCGTGCCCCTGCCGCGGGTACCGCAAGCACCCGTCGCACAGCTCGAAGCCTGACCGGTTCCTCCCGTCGCGGACGGTCGTGTCCGGTGACGCTGTGACGTCGCGTCGCACAGGGCGTACACAGGGTGGGCACATGGGCGGCCCAGGGTGGGCCGACAGGGTGGGGACCATGACCGCAGTCGCGATTCCCGCCGTCTCACCGAAGCGGGCCACCGTGGCCCAGCCGCGCTGGGTGCGGCCCGCGCTGGCCGTCCTCCTGCTGGGGACGGCGGCGCTGTACCTGGTGGACCTGAGCGCTTCGGGGTGGGCCAACGCGTTCTACTCGGCCGCGGCGCAGGCCGGTTCGCAGAGCTGGAAGGCGTGGTTCTTCGGGTCGAGCGACGCGGCCAACGGCATCACCGTGGACAAGACGCCCGCCGCGCTGTGGGTGATGGGGCTTTCGACGCGGCTGTTCGGCGTGAACGCGTGGAGTGTGCTGGTGCCGCAAGCGCTGATGGGCGTCGGGTCGACGTACCTGCTGTACGCGACGGTCCGGCGCACCTCGGGCGCGGCCGCCGGGTTGCTGGCCGGCGCGGTGCTCGCGCTGACGCCGGTCGCGGCGCTGATGTTCCGGTTCAACAACCCCGACGCGTTGCTGGTGCTGCTGCTGATCGCGGCGGCGTACTGCACCGTGCGCGCGGTCGAGAAGACGAGCCCGCGGTGGCTCGCGCTGGCCGGGATGGCGGTCGGGTTCGGGTTCCTGGCGAAGATGCTCCAGGCGTTCCTCGTGCTGCCCGCGCTGGCGCTGGCCTACCTGATCGCCGCGCCGGTGCCGGTGGGCAAACGCTTGCTGCACCTGCTCGGCGGGCTGGCGGCGGTGGTGGTTTCGGCCGGGTGGTACCTCGCCGTGGTGGCGCTGTGGCCGGCCGCGGACCGGCCGTTCATCGGGGGTTCGCAGGACAACAGCCTGCTGGAGCTCACCCTCGGCTACAACGGCTTCGGCCGCATCACCGGCGACGAGACCGGCAGTGTCGGCGGCGGGCGGGGCTGGGGCACGACGGGCCTGTTCCGCTTCTTCGGCAACGAAATGGCGGGCGGGATCGCGTGGCTGCTGCCGGCCGCACTGCTCGCGCTCGTCGCGGGTCTGTGGTTCACGCGGCGGACTCCTGGGCCGCGGCGACGGTCGGTTCCAACAACGCCGCGGGCTACCAGCTCGCGACCGGCCTGCCCGTCCTGGCCGTCGGCGGCTTCAACGGCACCGACCCGTATCCGACGCCGGCTCAGTTCCAGCAGTACGTCCACTCCGGACGCATCCACTACTTCGTCGGCGACGGCCTGATGGTGCGGGGCTCCTTCGGAAGCGACTACGCCCAGCAGATCGCTTCCTGGGTCGCCGAGAACTACCAGGCGACCACAGTGGACGGTGTCACCGTGTACGACCTGACAACCTGAGGTACGCCTCCCCGCGCGGCGAAAGCCGGTACCCGACTTCAAGGGACAACGTGAGGCCCAGGTCCTTGAGCTTGCGGACGGATCGCTTGAACACGAGCAGCTCCTCCCAGCCCAGCTGCTCGGCGAGGGTGCCGGCGCGCAGCCCGGGATTCGCCCGGATGGCTTCCAGGGTCTCCCTCGTCCACGCCCGCTTCGGCCCGGTGGCGTCGAACCGCTGCAACCGCGCGTCGATCGCCGCGACGTCGTCGGCCGTGAGATCGGCGGTGGCCGCCAGCCGGTCCCGCGGATCCCCGTCCGTGACAACGTGGAACCGCACCCGGTACAGCGGCACTTCCTCGCCCCCGCGCAGGTTCGCGATCAGGTCCGCCCGATCCCCGTACCCGGCCGCGACGGCGTCCTCGTCCGTCAGATCCCCCTCGACGATCTCGTCGACCTCCTCCACCTCGATCAGGTCGACGCCCGTCCGGTACCGGTGCCCGGGGATCGCTTTGCTGCGCGCCCACCGGCGCACCATGAGCGTGATGCGCCCTTCGTGGATCCCCTCACGCAACCGCGCTTCGAACAACATCACCCGATCGTACGGTGATAGGCCTGATTACGCCCGAAACGCGCGACAGGAACACCTCCAGTGCCCGTTCCCAGTCCACCGGACGCACCCACCAGCTCCTCCACGCACGAGGTGAACCACCCAAAAGCCCGCCGGACGCCGCCCTGATCAGACAGGCGACGAACGAAACGATCATCACCGACGTGATCAAAACCATGTGCACCAGGTGTTCCCCGTACAACGGATCAGCGGTGCGAACCTCGTAGACCGCCTGTCCGCCGCGCATTTCGCATGAAGTCGCCGAACAAGATCACCCGTTGGGGAAGCGACCCACAGGGCGCGCACAGGAACACCACAAGCTCACCAAAGCCCCACGACCGAACGTGAACCCCATGAACGCCACCGCACCCTCCCGCAGTGAAGCCGGTGCCGTGCCCCGGCCGCGGCCCGGGACCACCCCGGTCGGCCTCAGTGGGCCGCAGCCCGTGCTCGACGTCGTGATTCCGGTGTACAACGAGGAATCCGACCTGGAGCCGTGCATCCGCCGGCTGCACGCGCACCTCGAGGAGCACGCGCGCTACCCGTACCGCATCACCATCGCGGACAACGCGAGCACCGACGAGACCCTGCTCGTCGCCGAGCGGCTGGCCAGAGAGATCAAGCACGTCGAGGTGCGCCACCTCGACGAGAAGGGCCGCGGGCGCGCGCTCAGGCAAGTCTGGTCCACTTCGGACGCCCAGGTCCTCGCCTACATGGACGTCGACCTCTCCACCGACCTCGCCGCGCTCTCGCCGCTCGTCGCGCCGCTGCTGTCGGGTCATTCGGACCTCGCCATCGGCAGCCGGCTCGCCCGGGGCGCGCGGGTCGTGCGCGGGCCCAAACGCGAGTTCATCTCGCGGTGCTACAACCTGATCCTGAAGTCCACCCTGGCCGCCAAGTTCTCCGACGCGCAGTGCGGCTTCAAGGCCATCCGCGCGGACGTCGCGCACCGCCTGCTCCCCCACGTGCAGGACCCGGCCTGGTTCTTCGACACGGAGCTGCTCGTGCTCGCCCAGCGCTCGGGCCTGCGGATCCACGAGGTGCCCGTCGACTGGGTCGACGACCCGGACTCGTCGGTCAACATCGTCGCCACGGCGACGGCCGACCTCAAGGGCATCGTGCGCATCACGCGCGCCACGCTCACCGGCGAGATCCCCGTGCGCCGCCTGCGCGAGCAGCTCGGCCGCGAGCCCATCGGCGTCGACGCGCCCGGCGTGTCGCCCGGCCTCGTGACGCAGCTCGTGCGGTTCGCCGCCGTCGGCGTGGCCAGCACGGCCGCGTACCTGCTGCTGTTCCTGCTCCTGCGCGGCCTCGTCGGTTCGCAGGCGGCGAACTTCACGGCCCTGCTGCTCACGGCCATCGCCAACACGGCAGTCAACCGGCGCGTGACGTTCGGCGTCCGCGGCCGCGGCGGCGCCACCCGCCACCAGTTCGAGGGCTTGCTCGTGTTCGGCCTCGGACTCGCGCTGACGAGCGGCTCGCTGGCCGTGCTGAACCACACGACCCACCCCGGGCTCGTGCTGGAGACCACCGTGCTCGTGCTGGCGAACCTCGCCGCCACGGTGCTCCGCTTCCTGCTGCTGCGCGGCTGGGTGTTCAACCCCCGCCGCCGGCGCCCTGCCGAGGAGTCTCAATGACGTTGTCAAGCGGCTTGTGTGACCGGGATGGCGGGGGTGAAGACCCGGTTGTCACGCAGGAGTGCCCACAGCACGTCGACGCGGCGGCGGGCGAGGGCGATGACGGCCTGGACGTGTTTGAGGCCCTGGCCGCGTTTTTTGAGGTAGAAGTCGCGGTGGGGTCCGTCGCGGATGATGCTGCTCTGCGCGGACAGGTAGAACACGCGGCGCGGGCGTCGGCTGTAGCGTTGGGGGCGGTGCAGGTTGCCGGTGCGGCGGCCGGAATCCCGTGGCACCGGCACCAGTCCGGCGGCCGAGGCCAGATGCCCGGAGTCGGCGTGAGCGGCCAGATCACCGGCAGCGACGACGAGTTCGGCGCCCAGGATCGGTCCGATGCCGGGCAGCGATTCGATGATCTCGGCTTGCGGGTGGCCGCGGAAGGTGTCGCGGATCTGGTCCTCGATCTTCTTGAGCCTCTCGTCCACGCCGAGGAGCTGGCGGGCCGGCTCGGCCACGATGGCGGCGGCCACTCGCTCTGCGGGCAGGGTGGTG
The DNA here is from genome assembly GCF_044452505.1 of Amycolatopsis sp. NPDC051903. NCBI lineage: Bacteria > Bacillati > Actinomycetota > Actinomycetes > Pseudonocardiales > Pseudonocardiaceae > Amycolatopsis > Amycolatopsis sp. NPDC051903. The sequence goes on from NZ_JBITBT010000012.1 coordinate 195,509, forward strand.
TGCTGGGCTTGGGCGGCGTTCAGCGCGGTGGCGGCGACCGCCTCGGCACCACGCACCTTGCGGTTGGCCAGCCAGGCGGTCAGCCGGGTCCGGCCCAGCCGGCGGATCGCGGCCGGGGTCTGGTAGCCGCTCAGCAACACCAGCGCACCCTTGTGGGCGGAGTAGTCGAACGCCTGCTCCAACGCGGGGCTGATGCCCGTGAGCACATCGCGCACCCGGTTGATCATCCGGACCCGGTCAGCGACCAGATCAGCGCGATGCCCGGTGAGCAGGGCCAGGTCCGCGGCCAGCTGGACAGGCACGTCGATGGCACGGAAGTCGTTGCGGACGCGGGAAGTCTCCGCGATGACGTAGGCGTCGCGGGCGCCGGTCTTGGCCTCGCCCCGGTAGGCGCCGGACATCCGGTTGACTGTCCGCCCGGGCACATAGACAGCCTGCTGGCCATGGGCGGCCGGCAGCGCCAGCAGCAACGCCGAGGCGGTGCCGGAGATGTCCACTGCCCACGACACCCGCTCAGCCAGGCCGACGATCTCGCCCAGCGCATCCAAGATCGCCGTCTCGTCATTGGCGATCTTCCTGGACCACACCGTCGCGCCGGTGTCATCGACCACCGCCGCCCAGTGGTGGGCCTTGCCCGCGTCAACCCCTGCCCAGACACGGGTCCGCTGCTTACTCAAGCACGTCTCCTCGACCTCGACGATCGTCCGTTGGCCCGAGGAACACCCCGCCGTCATCTCCGTAAACAGCGACCAGCACGCGCATCTCAACCAGCAGCCAGGGCGCCCCGAAGAGCCGGACGGCCACTCCTCGGGCGCCACCACGGGCAAGACCTCATCAGCCACATCCGGCCCTCCCGGGCCACCTAACAACTTACGGAGACCCCATGACCGCCGCCCTCGCCGTCCCCGTCGCGAAAACCCCGCAGCACCGCAACGAACACTCACCCCCGTGGGTCCGCCCGGCCGCGTTCGGCCTCCTGGCCCTGACGGCCGTGCTCTACTTCTGGGACCTCACCGCCTCGGGCTTCGGCAACTCCTTCTACGCCGCCGCCGTGCAATCCGGCACGCAGAACGCCGAAGCCTGGCTCTTCGGCAGCCTCGACTCCGGCAACGTGCTCACGGTCGACAAACCGCCCGCCGCCCTCTGGGTCGGCACGGCCTTCGCCCGGCTCTTCGGTTTCTCCAGCTTCACGGTCCTGGCCCCGCAAGCGCTCATGGGCGTCGCGTCGGCCGGCCTGCTGTACCTGACGGTCCGCCGCGTCTCCGGCCCGATCCCCGGCCTCCTCGCCGGCGCCGGCCTCGCGCTGACGCCGGTGGCCGCGTTGATGTTCCGCTTCAACAACCCCGACGCACTGCTCGTGCTCCTGCTCGTCGCCGCGGCCTACTGCACCGTGCGGGCACTGGAGGAGGCGAGCCCGAAGTGGCTCGTGTTCGCCGGGATCGCCGTCGGGTTCGGCTTCCTGACGAAGATGATGCAGGCCTTCCTCGTGCTGCCGGCGTTCGCGCTCGCGTACTTGATCGCCGCGCCGACGTCGCTCGGGAAGCGCTTGCTGCACCTGCTCGCCGCGGCGGCGGGGGTCGTCGTGTCGGCGGGCTGGTTCGTCGCGCTCGTCGAGGTCTGGCCGGCGTCGTCGCGGCCCTACATCGGCGGCTCCACCGGCGACAGCCTGCTGGAGCTCGCCCTCGGCTACAACGGCCTCGGCCGCATCTTCGGCGGCGAAGGCAACATGGGCGGCGGCGGGTTCGGGGGCCCAGCCGGCGGCAACACGATGTTCGGCGGCAGCTCCGGCCTCGGCCGCATGTTCGGCGCGAGTTTCGGCACGGAGGTGTCGTGGCTGCTGCCGGCCGCGATCATCGGGCTCGTCGCGGGCCTGTGGTTCACGCGCCGCGCCGCCCGCACCGACCGCACGCGCGCCGCGCTGATCGTCTGGGGTGGCTGGCTGTTGGTCACCGGGCTCGTGTTCAGCCTGATGGGCGGGACGGTCCACCCGTACTACGCCGTGCAGCTCGCCCCCGCGATCGCCGCACTGGTCGCGATCTCCGGCCACGCGTTGTGGCGCGGCCGCGCCACCACCGGCCCGCGCGCGACGCTCGGCGCGATGATCGCTGTCACGGCCGTGTGGGACTTCATCCTCCTCGACCGCACGCCCGACTGGTTCCCCGTGCTGCGCTGGCTCATCGTGGTGCTCGGGTTGCTGGTCGCGACGGTGGTGGTGGTCGGGGTGCCACCTCTGCGCAAAGCGCTCGCCGTCGTCGCCACGGCCTGTGTGCTGACGCTCGGCCTCGGCACCGCCGCATACGCCGTCGAGACGGCCGCCGTGCCGCACAGCGGCTCGATCCCCACGTCGGGGCCGGCGACCAGTGGCTTCGGCGGCGGCCAGGGTGGCGGTCCCGGTGGTGGGTTCGGCGGTGGTTTCGGAGACGAACAAACCGGGAGCGAAATCGGACAACTGCTGGCGAAAACCACCACCAAGTGGGCGGCCGCCACCACGGGTTCCCAGTCGGCCGCGAGTCTCGAACTCGCGAGCGGCAAGGCGGTGATCGGTATCGGCGGCTGGAGCGGCAGCGACCCCGCGCCGACGCTGGCGGAGTTCCAGCGTTACGTCGCCGACGGCCAGATCTCCTACTACGTCGACGGCGGCCGTGGCGGTGGTCCCGGCGGCGGCTCCAGCGAGATCACGGAGTGGGTCGCGGCGAACTTCACCGCGACGACCGTCGGCGGGCAGACCGTCTACGACCTCACTCAGTGAGAGCCCGAAGGCCACCCCGCGGCGCGGCGGGGTGGCCTTCGCCGTGCTGCGGGGTGACCGAAGCGCTCGGGTGGACAAGTGGTGTAGGCCATCAGGGGAAAAACAGGCACGTCTCAGCACCTTCCCAGGAAACGGGCGCATTCTGGGAAGGGCAGGGGGAAAGTCGCGAACACCCGGGAGGTCCCGATGGCCGGATACCCCCGCTGGCACACCGCCAGCGCGCAGGGCCCGCGCGAGCGCAATGCCGACGCCGTCAGCGCGTACGCCCTCGCCGGCGCCCCCGGGATCACCTTCGCGCTCGCCGACGGCGTCGGCGACGACCCCGGTGCCGGCCGCGCCGCCCAGACCGCCGCCGCGGCGGCCGCGCGCACGCCGGTGCAGAGCGGGCCGGTCGCGGCGATCCTCAACGCCCAGCAGGCCCTGCGGAACCTCGGCGGTACCGGCGATGCCGTGCTCGTGGTCGCCATGCCCTTCGCCGGTGGCTACCGCATCGCGTGGGTTGGCGACGCCCGCGCGTACGCCTGGGACGGCACCATGACCCGCAAGCTCACCACCGACCACACGATGGCCGAATACTTCCGGGCGCGGCACCAGCCGTATTCGCCGCGGATGGAGCACCTGGTGACGACCAGCGTACGCACCACCAAACCCGACGAGATCGGCACCGCGGAGCTGGTCGGCGGCGGGCTGCTGCTCACCAGCGACGGCGTGCACAAGGTGCTCCCGCCCGCCACCCTCGACGAGATCCTCGCCGACCCCGAGCGCGGCGCCGCGGGCCTCGTCGAGACGGCCATCAGCCTCGGCGGCACGGACAACGCGACCGCGCTGTTCGTCGAGCAGCCGGAGGTGGACGTCACGGCGATCGTGACGGAGCGGTTTCCCTCAGCTGCCTGAGCCCTCCGCCGAGCCGCCCGGTGAGCCGCCGGCCGAGCCGCCTCGGTCGCGCTGACTCGCACGTTCGCGGCGAAGCTGCCGGTACTCGCGGTAGACGAGCACGATGATCAGCGCGTCGAGCGCCGCGAAGAACGGCAACGCGATCGAATGCGTCTCGATCGCCCGGTACACCTCGTAAACCACGAACGCGCCCAGCACCACCATCGCCACCGGGTACGCGCGCAGCCACTTGCGCGCGAGCGCCCACACGAGTGCGAGTTTGACGACACCGTGCGCGAGTAGATACACAACAGCGAACGTTTTGGTGCCACCGTTCACGAAGTTCTCGGTGGCCAGCTCGAGGTGCCGCGCGAGGGTGCCCGACGGGTCGCCCAGCAGGTCACGCGTGATCACGGCGTGGGCGAACCCCGTGACGACCGAAGACGGGATGAACACCAGGATCAGCGCGCCGATCACCTGGATCGCGCCGTCGAGTCCCTTGAGCGTGATCGCGATCTTGAACAGCCGGTCGGTGTTCGTGACCTGTTTGTTCTCCGCCATCGTCCCAGCCAACACGAAAACTCGCCGGTCCGCGCGGGTGCACACCCGTCAGGAGGAGCCACCCAGCCGGGCTTGGCACGCTTCGCACCTTTCGTGGCGGGCCGAGCGGTTGGTGGCGTCGCGCCCGTAGAACGGGTAGCAGGCCGCCCCGCACAACGCGAGGAACACCGGGCCGCACCGCAACGGCCGCGACCCCACCTGGTGCGCGACCCCCATCGCGTGGCGGCGCGCGCCGGCCTCGGGCAGCCAGCCGTGCGGCGGCAGGGTGGCCAGCAGCGCGTCGTTCAGCTCGTCGGACCTGGTCACCAGCGCGCCGCCCAGGTCGAGGAGCCGTTCACCCAGGTCGCGCAGCGCGTCGGGGCGGGGTGCGTCTTCTTCGATCGTGCGCGTGAGGAAGGCGAGGTCGGTGGCGAGTGAGGCCTGCAGATCCCGGATCCGCGCGAGCAGGATCGCATCGGTCACGTCCGGCTCAGCCACGTCGTCGAACACCGCACGCAGGTCGGGTCGAACCAATTCCCGCCGAGCTCCGGAACGTCCGTGACCGTGACGGTCACCTCCACCCCGCACAACGCGACGAACGATTCCTCCGGCCGCGGCGCGAAAGGCCCCTCCAGCGCGTGACGTTTTCCCTCGGCCTGCTGCCATCTCAACACGACGGTCTCCCCTATTCAGCAACGTGCCGGAACATTCGGCCTGTGCCCAGCTGCAAACACAAGCCTCGCCATGGGTGATCGCCCGGTTACGTATCATCACCACCATGACGAAGCCTTCCGGCACCCCGCGCGCCGTGGCACTGGGTGCGGCGCTGCGCGAAGTGCGCGAAGCGAATAAGTTCGGCCTTCGCGAACTGTCCCGGGCACTCGACCTCCCGGCCAGTCTCGTCGTGCACTGGGAAGCCGGGACCCGCACGCCCTCCACCGACGACGTGGCCAACATGCTGGGTTTCTTCCGCGTGATCGGGGAGCCGAAGAAGCGGATCATGGACCTCGCGCGGCACGTGCGGGAGCCGAACTGGATGGCCAACGGTGCCGCAGAACTCACACCGGAACTGACCACCTTGTTGCAATACGAACAAGGTGCGAAATCCATCACCGATTGGGCACTTAACGTCATCCCCGGACTGCTACAAACACCGGATTATGCCCGCGCGATCTTCGAAGCCTCCGGTCTCACAGTTCCGCAGATCGATGCTCGGATTCGAGTACGCCTCGACCGGCAGAAAATTCTCGCCCGCCGCAACCCGATTATCTATTCCGCGATCATCGGCCATCACGCCATCGATGAGCCGGTCGCACCAAGCTGGATCATGTCCGACCAGGTGGACCGCCTGCTGGAGATGTCGGAGCGACCGAACATCAGCCTCCGAGTGCTTCCACGGCAACCAAATTACCATCCTGGCATGAATGGCTCGTTCGTGATCTACCAATACGACCACCGCGATCCGATTGTGCTGCTGGAGCAGCACAGCACCACTTCGTTCCTCAGCAGCGATAAGGATTGGGTCCTCTATCGGCAGCTTGCTAGGCTTCTGGCTGGAGAGACGTTGAGCGAGGAAGCCAGCCGCGCGATGATCGCGGAGGCGGCGAGTTAGGCGGAGGCCAGACATGCAGAGTGCCCGGTGGTGGACGTCGTCCTACAGCACGGCGAATTCCAACTGCGTCGAGGTGGCAGTCGCACACGAGGTCGGCGTCCGGGACACCAAGAATCGCGAAGCGGGACAAATCACCGTCTCGCGTGAGGCGTGGCGGGGTGTACTCGACATGTTGCAGGCGCCCTCGGCAACCCGTCCCACCAGCCCAACCCCCTGATCCGGCGAACCTGCCGAGCTTCGGTCGACCGTGCTGGTCGATTCCGCACAGCTCTCACACCTCGTAACACACTCGGCCCAGGGCACCGTCCCCACTGGTGGAACTCGCACACTCACTGACACGGCAAGGGTTCTGAGCATCTCCCCGTGGTGGAACTCGGACAACCCACGGTCGGAAGCACCCACGACTCCCACCCACCGACGGAATCCACACACCAGTGGGTCGCGAAACCCACGGTGCGCATCACCGCGGTGGGATTCGGACAACCCGCGGTGCGCGTCAGCGCGGTGGGATTCGGACAACTCTCGTTCGGCAGAGCCCAGGGCGTTGACCCTGGTGATCGGATCGGCACAACCCCTGACATGACGAAGCTCGGGGTGCGGATCCTGGTGGTGGAATCCGCACCCCGAGCTGTCCATCGTTCACCGCTTCAGCACATCAGGCTTGCCGAGCCGTCGGGCTGCCAGGCCGTCGAGCTACCGGGCGGTCGAGCCGGTCGGCAGTCGAATAGCCCGGCCGTCCCAGCGGTCCGGCGGTCCGGCGGCAGTCCGGCCGTCGAGCTTCGGGCTGTCAAGCGCGGGTCGCGCCCATGGCGGGCGGGCCGGCGTTGACGCCGAAGTTCGTCGGCTGGTCGGAGAGCGTGATGTGGATCGTGCCGGCCTTCAGCAGGTCGGCGTGGGAGAGCCAGCTCTGGCGCAGCTTGCCCTTGTTCGTGTCCGCGGAGGACACGTACTGGAGCTTCGAGGCGTCGGCGCCGGGCGCTTCGATGTCGATCGTGCGGCCGTGTTCCGGGTGGATCTGCACCTTTTCGAACATGGGCGACGTGAGCACGTACTTGGCCGAACCCGGCTGGGCCTCGAAGATGCCCGCCATGGCGAAGACGAGCAGCGACGAGGTGGCGCCGAGGTCGTCGTTGCCGGGCATGCCGTAGACGTTGTCGGTGAACAGCGTCCGCATGGCGCGGAGCACGGCCGACGTCTTCCACGGCGAGTTCGTCCACGTGTACATGTACGGCGCGTGGAAGTCGGGTTCGTTGTTGGGGTTGAAGGCGAAGTTGTTGTGGTAGTCGTACGCGCCGGTCACCCACGAGTCCGAAGCGGCCTTGGCCGGGTCGGTGAGCACGGTCGGCATGTCGAAGAACTTGTCCAGCCGCTGCTCGGCACCGGCCGGGCCGCCCATGAGCCCGAAAAGGGTGCCCGGGTCCTGCTGGGCGAGCCACTGGTACTGCCACGCGGTGCCTTCGTGGAAGGCGTTGGTCTGCGTCGGGTCGGGGTTGCCGACCACGGAACCGTCCGCGTTGCGCGGGACCGGGAACCCGCTGAAGCCCTGTGACGCGACGCTCGGGTCCCAGAGCTTGGTGAAGTTGTCACAGCGGGACGCGAGAGTCTTGGCCTTGTCCTGGTAACCCAGCCCCGCCGCCATGGTGGAAAGCGAACAGTCGGCGAGCGAGTACTCGAGGGTGGCCGAGCCCGCCTGGCGGCTGTCGCCGTACTTGTAGCCGGGGAGGTTCTGGTAGGCGACCCAGCCGTTCTGGACGTAACTCGGGTTGCCGTCGCGGCCGCGGAAGATCGACTGGTCCGCCGGGACCTCGTTGACGTTCTTCCAGAGCGCGTCGAAGAGCTGGCGCGAGGTGCGGTTGTCCAGCAGGCCGCGGTTGTAGATGTCGACGAGGAACGGGGTGATCGGGTCGCCGCTCATCACGTTCGTCTCGCTGTTGCCGAGCGCCCAGCGAGGTAGCCAGCCGCCGTCCTGGTAGATGTGCAACACCGACTTGGCCATGTCCGCGGCCTTGTCCGGGTGCAGCAACGCCACCAGCTGGTTCTGCGAACGGTAGGTGTCCCAGAGCGAGAACATCTGGTAGTACGTCGAATCCGCGCGGTGCACCTGGTCATCGAAGCCGCGGTAGCGGTTGTCCACATCGGACCCGACCGATGGGTGCAGCAGCGAGTGGTAGAGCGCGGTGTAGTACGTGCGCTGATCGGCGGTGCTGCCACCGGCGACGCGCATGCGGTTGAGCTCGTCCTGCCAAGTGCTGTGCGCTTGCGCACGCGCCTTGTCGAACGAGGAGGGCTGCTCGGCCTTGCGGTTGAGGCGCGCGCCGTCGACCGAGGTGTAGGACAGGCCCACGGAGATGCCGACCTGGTTCTTCTGCGCCGGGTCGAACGTCACCCACGCGCCCGCGCGCTGGGTGCCGCGCGACGCGTCGCGCTGACCGGGCGTGAGGGTGCCGTCGGTCCAGGTGCCGAACGACGAGAAGGCGTGGTCGAACTTTGCGCTGAAGAAGATCCGGTAGCGCTCCTTACCGGTCTCCCCGCAGAAGTTGCCGCCCTGCAGCCAGCCTTCGACGGTGTCGTTGCCGACCACGTGGACGTCGCCGGCGTAGGTGGAACCGTTGCTCTGGCCGACCTCGATGAGCACGTTCTCGGGGCCCGAGCCGGCCGGGTAGGTGTAGCGGTGCTGGCCGGTCCGCTGCGTTGCGGTCAGCTCGGCCTGGATGCCGTTGTCGAACTTCACGCCGTAGTAGCCCGGCGCGCGGGTTTCGTTGTCGTGGCTGAACTTCGCGCCGTAGGCCGCCGGGTCGGACGAGGTGACGGCGCCGGTGGTCGGCATGAAGCGGAAGTTGCCCATCGTCTGGCAGCCGACGCCCGAGAGGTGCGTGTGGCTGAAGCCGAGGATGGTGTTCTGCTTGTAGTCGTACGAGGCGTACTGGTTCAGCTGCGTGTCGGGGCTCAGCTGAACCATGCCGAACGGCACGGAGGCGCCGGGGAAGGTCGTCCCGTCGCCGTTGTTGCCGATGCTCGTGTCGACCAGCGTGGTGGGGTCACTGGCGAACTTCGGTCCCTTGTCGGGCTGCGCCGTGGCGGCCGTTCCGCTCGCGGCCGTGGCGAGGGCGGTGGCCAGCACGAAGGCGGCGAACACGCGTTTCCGCGCTCTCATCGCGTTCCTTTCGGTGTGACAACGTTGTCAATTCGGGGCGTCTTAGATCCTTGCCGCTCGGGTGTGGTTCCGTCAATCCACCGCGTGTACCAGTGGCCGATTTACCACGGGCTGAATCGTTCCGGTGGTGTGGACCACTGCCACCGTTGTCAACACCGGTCAGTGCCAGGGTTCCGCGCCGGTGCGGATCGTCGTGTCGCGGTCGGCGGCTTCTTCGATGGCCAGGGCGATGCGGTGGTCCTCCAGACCGTCGGCCAGCGGGTACGGGGCCGGGCCCTCGTCGCGCGCCCACGCGGCGGTGTCGGCGAGGAGGGTGGCGATGGCGATCTCCTCGTCGTTCCAGCGGCGGCCCTGGAAGGCGTTGCGGTAGAGGACGTCGGAGCCGAAGGTGATGTGGTCGGTGTCGTAGCCGTCGAGGTCGAGGTCGTAGCCGGTCTGGCGGCGGACGAGCGGCGTGCGGACGATGGTGCGCTCTTCCGTGAGCCGCAGCGCTTCGTGGTCGGCCAGCTCGCCGTGGGTGCCGCGGACCAGCAAGCGGCGGGCCAGGAGCTGGTTGTGCCACTGGTTGTCGGTGAAGTCGTAGACGCCCAGGCCCTCCGGGAAAACGACGGTGGCCACGGTCGTGGTCGCCGTTTTGGTCTCGACGACCGGCGCCCAGCCGGCGCGGGAAAGGGGGTCGGCGAGCGGCGCCGTGGTCCGCGTGGCGCGGACCTCGACCGGGCCGAGGCCGGCGCCCAGGAACGTCCGGATCAGCGACACGGCGTGGTACTGGTGCGTCGAAGACACGTCGACCCGGGTGATCGGGCCCAGCGCACCCGAACGGGCCAGCGCCAGGCGCGCCGCGTGGGCCGGCACTCGGGTGTACTGCTCGGCCACCTGGACCAGACCACTGCTGCCGACGTCGCGCCACAGCGCGCGCAGCCCGTCGAGATCCGGCGCGGGCGGGGTTTCCGCGAGCACCCGCACGCCGCGGGCCACCAGGTCCACGATCAGCGACGGCGTGACGGCCCACGGCACGGCCGTGACCACGAAGTCCGGCTTCTCCGCCAGGCACGAGTCCAGCGACGTGAACACCGGCACCGGCAAGTCCTTGGGGCTGCGGGAAACCACGCCGACGCACTCCAGCTCGCCGGCGAGGCGCCAGAAGTACTCCGCGCGCCAGCCCGACCCCACGATCGCGTATTTGGTCACGCGCTCAACGTATCTCGGTTGCCCCCGCTGCGACCATGGAGACATGACCACCGTGGCGGCCCGGATCCGTGAGGCCACCGTCGTGTTGGGGGATCGCAGCGACGACGCGCGCTACCCCGACCCGGCGGCGTGGTGGCGCGCGCCCGGGCTGCTGCGCGACCTCGGCCCGGCGCTCGCGGGCCTGTTCGCCGACGCCGAGCCGACGGTGGTGCTCGGGCCGGAATCGCGCGGCTGCCTGCTCGGGCCGCTGGTCGCGCTGGCGCTGGGGGTCGGGTTCGTGGAGGTGCGCAAGGACCGCGGGCCGGTGTTCGACTCCGACGCCTGGCGCACCCGCACGTCCGCACCGGACTACCGCGACCGGCACCTGACGCTCGGGTTCCGCCGCCGGCTCGTCGGCGCGGGCGATCGCGTGCTGCTGGTCGACGACTGGATCGAGACGGGCGGGCAGGCGCGCTGCGTGCAGGGCCTCGTCGCAGACGCGGAGGCGACGTGGCTGGGCGTCGCGGTGATCGTGGACGGCTTGCGCCGCAACGAAGAACGCCGGCGGCTCACCGTGCGGTCGCTGGTGAACGTCCGGGAGCTCTGACGCGCCGCGGCGGGCCGAGCGCTCGCGTGAGCAGGCCACCTGCGCGACCCGCGCACCCGCCGGGCCGGCGCGCCGAGATCAAGTCTGGAATCCCAGACTGAAACGCGGCGCGATCTCTTTTCCGGCTTATCCGTGACGGGGAGAGTCTGCACTCGTTCGCGGCGCCGGCCGCGACAGCGACGGAGGACAGATGGCTCCCCTCTACTTCACCTTCCTCAACGGCAAAGACATCGCCGAACTGGCTGTCTCGAACGCGGAGATCCTCGACGCCGTCGAAGCGGGGCTCAGGGCACAGGGCGACGGAGAGACGGTGGTCGAGCCGCGGGTCCACCTCGAGCCCGGTGAACAGTTCAACGGCCACTTCAACGTCCTGCGCGGCTACGTCGGCCCGCTGAACCTGGCCGGGGTCAAGGTGGTCGGCGACTTCGTCGACAACTACCGCGTGGGCCTGCCCTCGGAAATGGCGTTGCTCACCCTGTTCGACCCCGCGACCGGAACTCCCGTGGCCATTCTCGACGCGACCGCGATCACGGAGATGCGCACCGGTGCCGTCACCGCGCTCGGCGCCCGGCACCTGGCCCGCAAGGACGCGAAGGTCCTCGCCAACATCGGCGCGCGCGGGACGTCGTATTGGAACGTGCGCCTGATCGCGGAGGCGTTCGACCTCGAGCAGATCCGCGTGCACTCCCGGCGCGCGGAAAGCCGCAACGCCTTCGCCGAAAGGCTGCGGCGCGACCTCGACGTCGACGTGGTCGTCACCGACGACTGGGAGTCCTGTGTGCGCGACGCGGACATCGTGGTCGAAGCGTCGCGCCTGCCGCAGCCCCAGCCGCTGCTCAAGACCGAGTGGATCAAGCCCGGCGCCCTCGTGGTCCCCTACGGGACGATGAGCGCGGTCGAGCTCTCCCTCACCGGGATCATGGACAAGATCGTGGTCGACGACTGGGGCCAGTGCCGCACGGGCAAGTTCGGGTCGCTGCGCGAACACGTCAACCGCGGGCTGCTCACCGAAGAAACCCTGCACGGTGAGTTGTGCGAGCTCGTGGTCGGGAGCAAACCGAGCCGGGAGCACGACTCGGAGACGAACTTGTTCTGGCACCGCGGCCTGTCCCTTTCGGACATCGCTCTGGGCCACGCACTGCTGCACCTCGCCGCCGAGCACGGCGTGGGAACCCGCTTGCGCTTCGCCTAGCCACAGCAAACGAGGGGGCCCTGCGTCGAGGAGTGAACATGTTCGGAAACAGCGGGCGACCGGCGACGGCCGCCACCGTGCACACCGTTCGTGACCCGTCGGGCGGCGTGGACACCGCGGCGATCCGGCGCCGCGGCTGGGCGGTCACGGCGCTGCTGCTGGCTTTCATGGTCGTGAACTACGCGGACAAAGCAGCGGTCGGCCTCGCCGGGGTGGACATCAAGGCGGACCTCGGGCTGTCCAACGAGCAGTTCGGCCTGGTGCAGAGCAGCTTCTACTGGCTGTTCGCCGTCGGGGCCCTCGTGTTCACGGGGCTGTCGGACAAGATCGGAGCCCGCTGGCTGGTCGGCGGGTTGGGCGCGCTGTGGTGCGTGAGCATGGTCCCGCTGGCCGGCTCGGCCGGGTTCACCCTGCTCATCGCCTCCCGGGTCGTGCTGGGCTTCGCGGAAGGCCCGGCTTCGGCCGTCGCCGCCCACGTGGTGCACACGTGGTTCACGCCCCGACGCCGAGCACTGCCCAGCTCGCTGATCTTCACCGGGGTCGCGATCGGCCCGCTGCTCGCCGCGCCGATCTTGACGTGGGTGATCACGACGTTCGACTGGCACCACGCCTTTCTGGTGCTGATCGTGGCCGGGGCTCTCGTCGTCGCCGCGTGGCTGGTCGTGGGCAAGGCGGGGCCGGTGTCGAGCGCGACGACCCGCGAAAGCGACACCGCCACGGGTGCGGTGCTGCCGGACCGGATCGCGTGGTCGCGACTGCTTCGTCGGCCGACGCTGTGGGGTATCGCCCTTCTGCTGTTCTGCGGCTACTGGAGCGTGTCGCTCAAAGTGACCTGGCTGCCGCTGTACCTTCGCGAGGGCATCGGCTACTCCGCGGACGAATCCGGCTGGCTGGTGACACTCCCCTACGCCTCGGGTGCGGTCCTCTCCGTGCTCTGTGGCTGGCTGTCGGGGCGGATGACGACCCGCGGGATCAGCTGTACGTTCACGCGGGGTGTGGTGCCGAGCGTGTTGTTCTGCGCCACGGGTCTGGCGATGATCGGCTTCACCGTGGTGCCCCGCGGGTGGGGCCAGATGATCCTGATCACCCTGGCGTTCTCCCTGACCACGGCGGTGTGGGGCGTCGCCATGGCCGGGCTCTCCGACGTGGTCCCCGGCAAGCAACGCGGGACCGTGCTGGGTGCCGTGGTCGCCGTCCACAGCCTCGGCGGCGTGATCGCACCGGTCGTGCTCGGCAGCTTCGTCGACTCCGGCGACACCCTCGCGGCGGGCTACGGACGGGGTTTCCTGGCCGCCGGCGTCGTCATCGTCGTCGGCTCGGCGATCGCGGCCTTCCTGATCAAGCCGGACCGGGATGCCCGCGTCGTCGCCCAGGTGGCGGCGGCCGGATGACCCCACCGCCCCGGCCAAGTCCGCTTGGCGAGCTCTACCGCGCCGCGGCGGGAAACCGCTCCGCCCCGAGGACTCCGAGGAGCTCGATCTTCTGCGCGGCTTCGCTGCGGGGCGCCGCGGTGAGCACCAGCAGCGCCTGCGACTGGTCTTCGGTGAACAGCGCCTGGCAGTCGACCTCGATTTCGCCCAGCTGGGGGTGGATCAGGGTCTTGTGGTCCTCGAAGCGGCGCGCCACCTCGTGCAGCTCCCACAGCTCGGCGAACTCCGCGCTCTCCTTCTTCAGCGCGCGCACGAGTTCGCCGGCGCGGGAGTGCGGGCCCATCGAGCCGTACGCGGCGCGCAGGCCCGCGACCTGGGCGCGGCTCTGCCGATCGCGGTCCTGCTCGGGGTAGACGAGGCGTTCGGCGGGATCGGTGAACCAGCGGTAGGTCTCGCTGCGGGCCAGTCCCGTCAGGTGCGAGCGGTCGCCGTACAGCGCGAGCGCCAGGTCGTTCTGCACGAGGATCTCGCCGAGGCTGGAGAGGATCAGCGCGGGCGTGTCGCCGAGGCGGTCGAGCACACGCAGCAGCGCGGGCGACACGTGCGTCGCGGCCGCGGCCGGCGAAGGCGCGTTGCGGCCGGAGATCTGGAAGAGGTAGTCGCGTTCGCCGTCGGTGAGGCGCAGTGCGCGGGCGAGCGCGGCGAGCATCTGCTCGCTCGGCTGCGGGCCGCGTTGCTGTTCCAGGCGCGTGTAGTAGTCCGTGGACATCGCGGCGAGCGACGCGACCTCCTCGCGCCGCAGCCCCTGGGCGCGCCGCCGCGGGCCCGCGGGCAGCCCGACGTCCTCGGGGTGCAGCTCCTCCCTGCGGCGGCGCAGGAACTCCGCCAAAGCCAGTCGGTCCATACGGCCAGTATCCGCGTGCCGCGAAGGGCCAACCAGGGACCGCCGATCCCCCGATGAGCGGTCTCTGCACGTCACGGCGCCGGACCGCGAAGGTCGGGGCATGGACATCTCCGGAAACACCATCTTCATCCCCGGCTCCACCAGCGGCATCGGCCTGGCCCTCGCGCTGGAGCTGAAGGCGCGCGGCAACACCGTGATCATCGGCGGGCGGCGCACCGAACTGCTGCGCTCCCTCGCCGAGGCGCACCCGGGGCTCGGCACCGTGCGGGTCGACACCACCGACCCGGCGAGCATCGACGCCGCGGCCAAGGAGGTGCTGGCCGGCTACCCCGAGCTCAACGTGCTGGTCACCATGTCGGGCATCATGCGCGTCGAGGACTGGCGGGACCCCTCGTTCCTGCCCACCGCCGAGGAGACCGTGACGACCAACGTGCTCGGCCCGATCCGCCTCATCGCCGCCTTCGTCGAGCACCTGCAGACCCGCCCGTCGGCGACGATCATCACGGTTTCGTCCGGCCTCGCGTTCACCCCACTGCGCGTCACGCCCTCCTACAACGCGTCGAAGGCCGCCATCCACATGCTCAGCGAATCCCTGCGGCTGCAGCTCGCGCGCACTTCGGTGCGCGTCGTGGAGCTCGAACCGCCGTCGGTGCAGACCGATCTCATGCCCGGCCAGGCCGACAACGACCACGCCCAGCCGCTCGCCGAGTACGTCGCCGAAGTCATGCACCTGCTGGAAACCCAGCCGGACGCGCGCGAGATCCAGGTGGAACGCGTGAAGTTCCTCCGCTACGGCGAAGCCCGCGGCGACTACGACCAGGTCGTGGCGGCGCTCAACGCGGAAGATCCGCACGGGGATTGAGTTCCCGGGAAACCCGGGCGCGGGTGCACCCGCGCCCGGCGGCCGGGGTTCACCTCGCCGGGATCGACTCCGGATCGGCGCTGTGCGCCCGCAGGAGGCCGAGCGCTCCCTGGACGGCCCGGTCGAACGGTTCGCACGACTGCTCCGCCCGCGCAAGCACGTACCCGCCCTGCAGCACGGCCGAGAGCGTCGCGGCCAAATCGGACGGACGCAGCGCCGCGTCCAGCTCGCCGTCCTGTTGCGCTTGCTCGATCACCTCGGCCAGCAGGACGCGGACCTGGTCGAGCGCGTCGCGGACCGGCTGCCGGAGCTCTTCCCGCTCGATGATCTCGGGGTCCCCCGCCAGCCGTCCCACCGCACAGCCGCGCAGCACCTCCCGATCGAGCAGGAGGTATCCCGCGATCCGCTCGAGAGCGGTTCCCGGTCCCTTCAGCACCCCTTCGGACTGCGCCTTCATGATCTCGGCGCTGCGCTGCTCAGCGGCCAGCGCCAGATCCGGCTTGCCCTGGAAGTGGTGGTACATGCTGCCCTGACCGACCCCGGAGCGGCGCAGGATCGCGGTCGGGCTGGTACCCAGATAACCGCGGTCCCACAACAGCTCTCGAGTACCTTCGATCAGCCGTTCCCGCGCACTTGCGTCCATGCCACCCACAATACATACCAGTATGTATTGTGACCACCGGGCTCAGCTCGCCAGGTAGTCGTGGAGGACGGCGCCGGGCAGGAGTTCCATGTCGTACACCGTGTGACTCGAGCCGACGATCTCGTGGACCGGCAGGTCGGCCAGCGGCGCGAGCGCGTGCGGGTTCAGCTCGAGCGCGGTCGGGCCGGTCCAAGCGCTCTTGACGGTGATGCCCGAGTACTGCAGGCGGACGAGTTCGAGGATGCGCGGCGAACCGTCGACGTCGGGGATGATCTTCAGCGCGGCGCCCGGCGTGGCCAGCGCCTCGCGGGCTTCCTCGACGCTGCCTTCCTCGTAGCGGTAGCCCATGGTCGCGCGGGCCACGAGCACGTCGTCGAAGTGCAGGGTGCCGGTGAGGGTCGCGTTGTTCACGGCGAGGCCGATCCGGCCGTACTTCTTCGGCAGCCCCCAGATCTCACGTCCCTGCAGGATCGCCGGCACGGTGTCGCAGAACATGATCGGGCGGAAGCCGACCGGTTCGCCGTCGTAGCTCGCGGAGATCGTCTGAGCCAGTTCGGCGTACTTGCCCAGACCGGGGATCTCCATGGTCAGCAACGTCAGGGTCACGATCGGATCGAGCACTTCCAGCGGCTCCGGAACGAGCCGGCGCGCCTGGTCGAGGTCCGTCCGGTAGCTGACCGAGAGCGATTCGCGGTCGACGATCCGCAGCGGGAGCTTCGCCCCGTAGGACGGCGAGCCGAACGGGATGGCGTACGCGTTCTTCCGCACTTCATCGGCGGTCAGAGGAAAAGCCGGCATGGCTGATGCCCTTCTGGTGTCTCCGGGTGGTCTCGTCGCGCGCGCCGCGAGCTGCCGCGTGATCGCGGCTTCCCCACGAACATACATACATGTATGTATGGTGGTCAAGGCAGGCCGGGGCACAGCAGGGGTGAAGGTGAACGCGGACCGGGTGATCAGGTCACCGTTGCCGTTGCGCGGGGCGGGTTTCCGGCGCGCTCCGTCACGCCAGGTGCGTCGGCTTCCCCGCGAGGATCGTTGCGCTGACGGGCATGTCCCGCAGTTCCGCCGGGGACAGCCGCGACGGGTCGGCCGCGGTGATCATCAGGTCGGCCACGTCGCCGACCGCGATGCCGTGGCGGCCGCCCGAAGCCGCGGCCAGCGCGGCCGTCAACGGGATCGCCTGCTCGGGGTGCCAGGCAGGCCGGTCGTCGTCCGTGCGGCCGACGGCGGCGGCGATGCCGTCCCACGGGTCAAGGGGCGCGACGGGCGCGTCGGAACCGATTTCGAGGCGGGCGCCGGAGTCCAGCAGCGCGCGGTAGGGGTACGCGCGATCAGTGCGGCCGTACCAGTGGCGGTCGGCGACGTCGCGGTCGTCGGGCTGGTGCGCGGGCTGCACGCTCGCCACCAAGCCCAAAGCGGCGAAGCGCGCGACGTCTTCGAGCGCGAGCAGCTGCGCGTGCTCGATGCGGCCCGCGCAGCCCAGCTCGGAGAACGCGTCGAGGGCGATGGTGTTGGCCTTGTCGCCGATGGCGTGCACGGCCGGCACCAGCCCGTGCTCCGCCGCGCGGCGCATGAGGGGCACCAGCTCGGCGGGCGGCAACTCCAGCAGTCCCGCGGAATTCGACTCCGGGTAGGGGTCGTGGCAGTAAGCGGTGCGGGTGTTGAGCGAACCGTCCACGAACAACTTGAACGGCCCCACCGTGAGCAAACCGCCGCCGGCGGGGAGGACGTCGCCGGTGCGGTGGCCGCGGTCGATGGTGAGGTCCAGCAACGGACGGGAGATCACGCACGAAACCCGCGTTTCCGGCGAAACCGCGGCGGTGCGACGGGTCCAGTCCGCCACCGTGTCGGCGTACTCGTAGTCCACGATCCCCGTCACCCCACGGGAAGCCGCCGCCGACAGCGCGTCCGCGACCCACCGGTCCGCCACGTCCGGCGGCGCCGACGGGAGCGCGGCGGTGGCGGTCATGCAGTCGTTCTCCAGCAGCACGCCCGTCGGGTGGTCGCGGCCGATCAGCTTCAGCGCCGCCGGACTGAGCCACAGCGTGTGCAGGTCCGCGCTGAACAACGCCACCGCCCGCCCCGGCAACGCGCGCTGCAGCATCTCCTTGTGCGGCTCGTCCGGCCACAACCCGTCGCGGAAACCCGCGCCCACCACGAGGTCACCACTGGGAGCGGACAACAACCGGTGCAGCAGCAATTCCACCGCTTCGGCGGCCGAACGCGCGTCGCCGAGCGGGATGCGGCGGCGGAACCCGGCCCACTGGACGACGTGCACGTGGGCGTCGACGAGACCCGGCAGCAGCGTGCCGCCGTGGCCGTCGAGCACGCGCGCGGCGAAACCCGAGCCGGCGCCCGGTTCCTCGATGGCGGCGACGCGGCCGTCGTTCACGCGCACGTCGGCCAGCACGCCGTCGAGCCCGACCCGCACCCGGCGGAGGAGGAGATCGTCCATCCGCCCAGCCTGCCAGGCCGGTGCGGGAGAAGGGAATCTTCACCGAACGGGTGAGTCAGGTGCAAACCGGGGAATGCTGGGTATTCCCCTGGTGTTGCAACACACGCAAGGCAGCCGTCGCCCGCCGAAGGGTCAGGGCCGGTTCAGGAGCGCCGCCTTCACAAGCCGCGCAGGGTTCGACTCCCTCGGTTGCCACCTCACCACAGCGCCCGCGTGCCGTCCGGAACGCGGTCGTTAGGCCGTTCGTCCCACGCCGAATTGCGGTATTGATGCGGTTCATCCCGGCCTGTGTACTGCTGCGATGACACAGCAGAGATCACGCTGGAGACGGCGGGCCGGGATCACCCTCCTCGCCACCGCCCTCGGCGTCGCCCCCGTCGGGGTGCCTGCTGCGCTCGCCGCGCAGCCCTCCTCGAGCCCCGCCCCGAGCGAGAAGACGCTCGACGACCACGACCGCGCGCTCGTCGCGCAAGCCCAGCGCTCGGGCAAGCGCGCCGTGACGCTGCTGGTCGCCGCCGAACGCGGCCGGGCGAACTCCGCGGTGACCGAACTCAAGGCCCTCGGCGGCGTGGTCGAGTCCACGGACGCGAAGCTGGACTACGTCAAGGTCTCCGTCCCCGTCGCGAACGCCGAGAAGGCCGCGAAGCTCACCTCGGTGAAGGCGGTCGACGTCGACGGCCTCATCCACCGCGACGACCCGAAGCCCGAAGGCGCGGCCGACCCGATCCCGCAGCAGGCTCCGGGCAAGGACACCCCGCGCGTGAACCCGTACCTGCCCACCGGCGACACGTACGCCGCGCAGTTCGGCCAGACCTTCGGCGGCTGGGACGGCAAGGGCACCACCGTCGCCGTCCTCGACTCCGGGGTGGACCTCGACACCCCCGCGCTGGCCACGACCAGCCACGGCGAACGCAAGATCGTCGACTGGTACAACGCCAACGCCACCAACTCCGGCGACGGCACGTGGGTGCCGCTGTCGGCCCAGACGTACACCGGCTCGTTCACCGCCGGCAGCCGCACCTGGACGGCGCCGGCGACCGGCGGCCCGTACACCTTCGGCCAGTTCAAGGAGATCGCGGGCGACCTCGGCGGCGCCGGCAGCGAAACCGGCGGCGACCTCAACCGCGACGGCGACCGCGCCGACTCGTGGGGCGTGCTGCTCGACACCGCCACCAAGCAGGTGCGGGTGGACCTCAACGGCAACGGCGACTTCACCGACGAGAAGCCGATGTCCGACTACGCCAAGCACTTCGACGTCGGTTACTTCGGCACCGACAACCCGGCCACCGACCGCGCCGAGCGCATGGCGTTCGTGGTCCAGACCGACGAGCCGGGCTTCGTGAACATCGGCCTCGCCGGCGCCGAGCACGGTTCGCACGTCGCGGGCATCGCCGCGGGCAACGACCTGTTCGGCGGCAAGATGGACGGCGCCGCACCGGGCGCGAAGCTCATGGCCGTGAAGGTCTGCCTGACCACCGACTCGTGCACCGCGAGCGGCCTCGTCGACGGCGTGGTCTACGCCGCGAGCCACGGCGCCGACGTCATCAACATCTCCATCGGCGGCCTGCCGGCGCTCAACGACGGCAACAACGCGCGCGCCGAGCTCTACAACCGCACCATCGCCGAGTACAACGTGCAGATCTTCATCTCCGCGGGCAACTCCGGCGCGGGCGCGAACTCGGTCGGCGACCCGTCGGTGGCCACGGACGCGATCAGCGTCGGCTCGTACATCACCCGCGAGACGTGGCTGTCGAACTACGGCTCGAAGGTGCAGGCGGCCGAGGCGCTGCACCCGTTCTCCTCGCGCGGCCCGCGGGAAGACGGCGGGTTCAAGCCGGACATCATCGCGCCCGGCGCGGCGATCTCCACCGTGCCGCGGTGGGAAGCGCCGGGTCCGGTCGCGGGCACGTACTCGCTGCCCGCGGGCTACGCGATGCTGCAAGGCACGTCGATGGCCTCGCCCGAGGCCACGGGTGCCGCGGCTTTGCTGGTGAGCGCGTACAAGGCGACGCACCACGGCCAGCGGCCGCCGGTGGCCGCGCTGCGCTCGGCGATCAAGTCCACGGCGCGGTTCGTGCCGGGGATCGGCGCGTACGAGCAGGGCGCCGGGCTGTTCAACGTGCCGGCCGCGTGGGTCGCGCTTTCGCTCAACCCCAAGCCGGACGCGGTGACCACGTCGGTCGACGTGCACACCGTGCAGGCGAACCTGCTGAAGCCGAAGCCCGGGGTCGGCGTCGGCATCCACGACCGCGAAGGTGTGACCGTCGGACAGGCCTACACCCGCACGTACACGATCACGCGTACCACGGGCTCGGCGCGCCCGGTTGTCTACTTCGCGCGGTGGGTGGGCAACGACGGGACGTTCTCGTCGGGCTCGTTGCTCTCGCTGCCACTGAACAAGCCGGTTTCCTTCCAGGTCAAGGTGAATCCGAAGAAGGCGGGCGTGCACTCGGCGCTGCTGAACCTGGACAACCCTCTGACGATCGGTGTCGACGGGCAGACCATGAACACGGTCTTCGCGCCGGCGGAGTTCGCGGCGTCCGGCACGTTCGAGGCGTCGGGCACGGTGGCGCGCAACCAGTCCGTGAGCTACTTCCTGCGCGTGCCGCAGGGCGCGAGCTCACTGCAGGTGGACCTGACCGGCGGCGGTGACCCGGGCAAGGGCCAGGTGCGGTTCCTGCGCTACGACCCGACCGGCGTGCCCGTCGACAGCAACACCTCCACCAACTGCTACAACCCCGACGCGGGCGCGGGCTGCATCGGCGGCACGCCGACGAGCCGCACGCTGAACAACCCGCTGCCGGGCGTCTGGGAGATCACGGTGGAGGCGCGGCGGACGTCCGATGTGGACGTTGCCCCGTACAAGCTGACGGCTTCCGCGCTGGGCACGGCGATCTCGCCGAACCCGGACGACCTCGCGTCGGCGCCGCTGGGCACCGGCGTGGCGCGCACGTACACGGTGAAGAACACGCTCAAGGCGTTCACCGGGCACGTCGTCGGAGGCACGTTCGGCAGCGCGGCGATCACCCGGCCGTCGATCAAGCAGGACGAATCGGCCCAGACGCCGATCGTCGTGCCGGCCGGTTCGTCGTCGTTGACGGTGACCATCGGCAACCCCGCCGACGCCGGCGCCGACCTGGACCTCACGGTCTACAACTGCACGAGCGGTTCGTGCGTGCAGGCGGGCCAGAGCGCCGACGGGGACGCCGAGGAGTCGGTGACGCTGCAGAACCCCGCGGCGGGCAACTGGCTCGCGGTCGTGGACGGGTACTCCGTGCCGGCCGGGACCACCGCGTACGACTACCTGGACGTGTTCGTGAACCCGGCCTTCGGCGGGGTCGCGGTGACGGACCCGGTGGCCGCGCACGCGTCCGGTTCCACGTGGACGGTGCCGGGGGTCGTCACGGCTTCGCAGGCTCCGGGCGCGGGCCGCGTGCTGCGCGGCCTGCTGTCCGTGGTGGACGACGCGGGCAAGACCGTCGGCAGCGGCACGGTGCTGGTGCACGCGGTGAGCTAGCGGAGGTGCGCTACGGGCCGGGTTCCTGCGCTGGGAACCCGGCCCGGTTCGTTCACGGCTCCCTGAGCGCGCCCTGCGCCGCGCGCGTCCCGCTGGTCCCGCCGCCGCGGCCCCGCAGGACGTACGCGATGCCGACGGCCAGCGCGGCACCCGCGAGGGGACCGACGAGGTAGGCCCACCACGCCGTCCAATCGGCGAGGACCAGCGCGGGGCCGAGCGAACGCGCGGGGTTCATCGACGCGCCGCTGACCGGCGCACCCCACAACCCGGCGAGGGCGATGTAGCTGCCCACGGCGATCGCGGCGAGCGGACCGACCTGCTGGGCGCCCGAGGCGCTGCCGAGGATGACGCTCACGAGTCCCGTGGTGAGCACGAGTTCCCAGATCATCGCCGTGACCGTCGAAACGCCGGGGCCGGGCAGGGTGAGTCCCGCGTCGCCCTGTTTGCCGAGCAGTGCCCACAGCAGCAGCGTGGCGAGCGCCGCGCCGACGAACTGGGCGACGATGTAGGCCGGCACGCGCTTCCACGGGAAGTCACCGCGCGCGGCGAACGCGAGGCTGACCGCCGGGTTGAGGTGGGCACCCGAAACCGTGCCCATGAACAGGATGATCGCCGCCACCATCAGCGCCGGAGCCACGACCCGCGCGCCGGCGGGTACCGCGTCGCCACCGAACTTGACGTTGACCATGCCGCCGCCCACGGCGACGAGCACCAGGAAGAAAGTTCCCAGCACCTCGGCGAAGAGGCGGCGACCCTCGTAACGGTCGTTCCAGAAGTCGAACTGGCCCACCACCGAATTGGGCTGGCCCATGGACCGCAGGGCGACATCGGCGTGCCGCGCCACCTGCTGCCGGTCGGACAGGGTCCGTTCGCTCGGGTTGCCGGTCATGGCGCACCTCGTTTCCCGGCTCGGTGAACCTCGCCATGGTGGCGGCGGTGCCGCGACCTCACCTCACCCGGATCAGGTGGCTTCGGCGCGGCTCAGGAACGGGCCGGGGTCGGCGAGGACGTGGTGGATCGTGCTCCCGGCCGCGCCGAGCGTGGCCGCGTCACCGCCCACAGTGGACGGTGCGAGCGCCGGGACGGAACCCCGCAGCCGGCCCAGGCGCGCGGCGAGCACGCGTTCCGCGGCGGGCGCGAGCCACGGGAAGAGCGCGGCGAAGACGCCGCCGAGTACCAAGTGGTCGAGGTCGAGCAGGTTGACGGCGGAGGCGAGCGCGAGGCCGAGTGCTTGACCGGCGGCAGTGGTGGCTTTCGTCGCCGTGGGGTCGGCGTTGCCGAGGGCGGTGACCAACGCGGCGACAGTCGGCACGCCGGCGGCTTCGAGCAGCGCTTCCTGGCCGGCGTAGGTTTCGAGGCAGCCGGTGGCGCCGCAGCGGCACCGCGGACCCGCCGGGGAGACGACGACGTGCCCGAGTTCGCCGGCCAGCCCGTGGGCGCCGCGGAACAGCGCGGAGCCGACGACGAGCCCGGCGCCGATGCCGACTTCGCCGGAGACGAAGAGGAAGTTCTCGGGGCCGTCGCCGAACCAGAGTTCACCGAGGGCGCCGAGGTTGGCCTCGTTGTCGAGGGTGACGGGCACGGGCAGGCTCAGCAGGTCGGCGGCGCGGACGTCGCGCCAGCCGAGGTTGGGGGCGCTGAAGACCACGCCGTCGCCGACCGGGCCCGAGACGGCGAGGACGGCGCCGGCGACGGTGAGTTTCGCACCGGCCGCTTCGCCGAGCGCGAGCTGCGCGAGTTTTTGAAGCTCCCCCAGCACTTCCGCCGGTTCGGAGGCGCGGTTGTCGCGTTCGCGGCGTTCGGCGAAGCGGACGGTGCGGGTGAGGTCGAGCAGGCAGACGGCCAGGTAGTCGACGTTCACCTCCAGGCCCAGCGACGCCACGCGGCCGCCGGACAGGGCCACTTCGACACCGGGGCGGCCGCGTTCACCGGCGCGCGCGGGACCCGTTTCGGCGAGGAACCCGGCGTCGAGGAGGTCGCCGACGAGCTTGGACACCGTGGACTTGGTGAGGCCGGTGAGCTCCGCGAGCGCGGCGCGGGTGAGCGGGCCCCGCCGGGCGACCTCGCCGAGCACCACCTCGAGGTTGCGCGCGCGCATCGAATCGTGCCGCACCGCCTGCGTCATCCCCTCGCCTCCTCCGCGCACTGTACCGGCGGCCCTTGACGGGCAGGGCCACCGCGGCGCATATTTAGTCTACAACGTGAACTAAATGAAAGGGACCGTCATGAACGACTTCGCGCCCACTCCGGACGACAAGTTCTCGTTCGGTCTGTGGACCGTGGGCTGGCCGGCCGCCGACCCGTTCGGGGTGGCGACGCGGCCGGCGCTCGACCCGGTGGAGAGCGTCCACCGCCTGGCGGAGCTGGGCGCGTACGGCGTGACGTTCCACGACGACGACCTCCTCGCCACGGAGCCCGACCGCGACGCGGCGATCAAGAAGTTCAAGGCGGCGCTCGAGGCCACGGGCCTGAAGGTGCCGATGGCGACCACGAACCTGTTCACGCACCCGGTGTTCAAGGACGGCGCGCTCACCAGCAACGACCGCGACGTCCGCCGGTACGCGCTCACGAAGGTGCGGCGCAACCTCGACCTGGCCGTCGAGCTGGGCGCTCAGACGTACGTGCTGTGGGGCGGCCGCGAAGGCGCCGAATCCGACGCGGCGAAAGACGTGCGCGCGGCGCTGGACCGCTACAAGGAGGGCCTGGACCTCCTGGCCGACTACGCCGTGGCCCAGGGTTACGACATCCGCTTCGCGCTGGAGCCCAAGCCCAACGAACCCCGCGGCGACATCCTCCTGCCGACGATCGGCCACGCGCTCGGCTTCATCTCGCGGCTCGAGCGTTCGGAGCTGTTCGGGCTCAACCCGGAGGTCGGCCACGAGCAGATGGCCGGGTTGAACTTCGTGCACGGCATCTCCCAGGCGCTGTGGCAGGGCAAGCTGTTCCACATCGACCTCAACGGCCAGCACGGGCCCAAGTACGACCAGGACCTCATCTTCGGGCACGGGGACCTCAAGAGCGCCTTCTTCCTCGTCGACCTGCTCGAAAACGGCGGCTACGAGGGCCCGCGCCACTTCGACTACAAGCCGATGCGCACCGAGGACCCCGCCGACGTCTGGGTTTCCGCCGCGGCCAACATGCGGACGTACCTGATCCTCAAGGCCAAGGCGGCGGCGTTCCGCGCGGACCCGGAGGTGGCCGAGGCGCTGGAGGCTTCGCGGGTGCCGGAGCTGTCCGTGCCGACCGTGGCGCCCGGGGAGACGCTCGACGATCTGGCGGCGGAGGAGTTCGACGTCGAGGCGGCCGGGAAGCGGGGGTATCACTTCACGCGGTTGAACCAGCTGGCTTTGGAGCACCTGCTCGGGACTCGGTGACGGCCGACCGGTGGTTTCGCCGGTGACGGTTGGGGCACCCCGATCTTTGATTGTTTCCACGGTTCTGGGCGCGGGGATCGAAGTGCAGGGCGAGGGCTGGGTGCCGGGTCGCGGTTCGCAGGTCGGGTTGCGCGGGCGAGGTGGTCGCGGCTCCGAATGAGCGGGGTTGGGCGTTCGGTGGTCGTGTGGTGGTTGGGGCCACTATGTTGATGTCCGCCAACGCGGTCCCCGCCTTTGAGGAGTCCCCACATGACCGACGGTCCGCAGCAGAGCCCGGGCGCGCCGGAGTCCCCCGCTGAGCCGGGGGTTTCCCTGCCGCCGATGCCGGAGGGACCCGTGCTGCGGTACACGCCCGGGCAGGAGGGTGCGGCCGAGTCGGGGCGGTTGAGCGGTGGCACGCAGCAGGCCTGGACCACACCCGGCGGCGCGGGCACGCAGCCGGCGGCCGGGCCGGGTGCGGTGCCGCAGCAGCCCGTGGCCGGAGTCGGAGCGCAGCAGCAGGGGGCGGCGCAGCCGGGGATGCAGCAGCACTGGGCCGGGCAACCGGGGATGCACCCAGGGCCGGAGAAGAGCGTGGCACCGGCGGTGCTGGCGTTCGCGCTCGGGATCGTCGCGCTGGTGGTGCCGTTCCTGCCGATCGCGATGGACGAGCGGGTGGGCGGCGGGCTCGACGTGCGGTCGTGGATCGCGTTGCCGTTCGCGCTGCCCGCGCTGGCGCTGGGGATCGTCGCGTGCCTCGGGCGGCGGCGGATGAAGGCGCTGGCCGTGATCGGCATCGTGTTCGCCGCGCTGGCGGCGGTGGTCGCGCTGATCATGATCGCCAACCGCGTGGCCCACTAGGCACTCCGGTGGTCGCCTCGACCCCCATCGAGGCGACCACCGGAACTACCAGGTGATCGGCAGCTCGTGGACGCCGTAGATGTTCATGTCGGTCCGCAGGGGCACGTCGGCGGCCGGGACGGCGAGCTTCAGGCCCGGGAAGCGGCGCAGCAGCCCGGCGAACCCGGCGCGCATCTCGATGCGGGCCAGCTGCTGGCCGAGGCACTGGTGGATGCCGTGCCCGAACGCCATCTGGCCGCGGGCCTTGCGGTGGATGTCGAGGGTGTCGGGGTTCTCGAAGCGCTTCGGGTCGTGGTTGGCGGCCAGCAGGGAGACGACGACGGTCGAGCCCTTCGGGATGGTTTCGCCACCGAGCTCGATGTCCTCGGTCGCGTAGCGGTAGTTGATGTCGACCACGGACAGGTAGCGCATGAGCTCCTCGACGGCGTCGGGCAGCAGGTCCAGGTCGGCGCGCAGCTCGGCCAGCTGCTCGGGGTGCTCCAGGAGCGCGAAGGTGCCCAGCGCCAGCATGTTCGCGGTGGTCTCGTGGCCGGCGAGCAGCAGCAGGAACGCGGCGCCGGTCAGCTCCTCGATGGTGAGGTCCTCGTGGCGGGCCAGGTCGGACAGGATGTCGTCACCGGGCTCGGCGCGCTTGCGCGTGACCAGCTCGCCGAGGTAGCCCATCAGGGCGCCCAGCGCGCCCATCTTCTCCTGCAGCGACTGGTCCTTGACCAGGAACTGCTGCGAGTTGGCCTGGAAGTTCGCCCGGTCCTCGTAGGGGACGCCGAGCAGCTCGCAGATCACCAGCGACGGCACCGGGAGCGCGAATTCCTTCACCAGGTCGACCGGCGGCGTGAGCTTCGCCAGCTCGTCGAGCTGCCGCTCGGAGATCTCGATGATCTGCTCCTCGAGCAGCTTCATCCGCTTGACCGTGAACGCGCCGGTGAGCTTGCGCCGCAGCCGCGTGTGGTCCGGCGGGTCCATGGCGATGAACACCCCCGGCATCTGCGGCGACGGCTCGGTCTGCACAGGCATCCCGGGCGTCTCGAACGGCACGTGGGTGACGTCGAGGTCCTGGCGGGAGCTGAACCGCGTGTCGGCCATCAGCTGGCGCACGGCGTCGTAGCCGGTGACCAGCCAGCCCTCGTGCCCGTCGGGGAACGCCAGCGGGCTGACCGGCCGGACGTCGCGCAGCGCCGTGATCTCCCGCGGCGGGTCGAAGGGCCCCGCGGTGCGCTCCATGGGCAGACCCTGCGGGACGGGAACCGTCTGAGTCATCGGTTTTCCTCTCGTGGTGGCTTCTGCACCCACCCTCGCGGACGCCCCTGACACCCGGCTGACACGGCACTGACACCCGGCCGCCCCCCTCGGGCGGCCGGGTGTCCGCGCGGGTCCGCCCTACTCCGGCTTCGACGAGAACGCCGCGTCGAACGCCGCCGTCGGTGGCGTGAAGTTGAGGTTGCGCACGAAGGCCAGCGCTTCGGGCGCCCCGGTGAGGCGGTCCATGCCGGCGTCCTCCCATTCGATCGAGACGGGGCCGTCGTAGGCGATGGCGTTGAGCATGCGGAAGACGTCTTCCCAGGGGACGTGGCCGTGGCCCGTCGACACGAAGTCCCAGCCGCGGCGGGGATCGGCCCACGGGAGGTGGGAGCCGAGGCGGCCGTTGCGGCCGTTGAGCTGCTTGCGGGCCTCCTTGCAGTCCACGTGGTAGATGCGGTCCTTGAAGTCCCACAGGAAACCGACGGGGTCGAGGTCCTGCCAGACGAAGTGCGAGGGGTCGAAGTTGAGCCCGAACGCCGGGCGGTGACCGATCGCCTCAAGCGTCCGCACGGTCGTCCAGTAGTCGTACGCGATCTCGCTCGGGTGGACCTCGTGGGCGAAGCGGACGCCGACCTCGTCGAACACGTCGAGGATCGGGTTCCAGCGGTCGGCGAAGTCCTCGTAGCCGCGGTCGATCATCGACTGCGGCACGGGCGGGAACATCGCCACGGTGTGCCAGATGGACGAGCCCGTGAACCCGACCACAGTGGACACTCCCAGCGCGGCGGCCGCCCGCGCGGTGTCCTTCAGCTCCGCGGCGGCCCGCTGCCGCACGCCCTCGGGCGAGCCGTCGCCCCAGATCCGGGCCGGCAGGATGGCCTCGTGGCGTTCGTCGATGGGGTGGTCGCACACGGCCTGGCCCACGAGGTGGTTGGAGATGGCCCACACGCGCAGGTCGTACTTCGCCAGTGTGTCCAGTTTGGACCGCACGTAGCCCTCGTCCGAAAGCGCTTTGTCGACTTCGAAGTGGTCGCCCCAGCAGGCGATCTCCAGGCCCTCGTACCCCCAGCCGCTCGCGAGCCGGCAGACCTCCTCGAACGGCAGGTCGGCCCACTGTCCGGTGAACAGGGTCAGCGGTCGTGCCATCACACAGCTCCTCACAACAGTCAGCGAACAGGGGTCCAGACACTGGCGGCGGCCGCGCTGCGCTCCACCGCGTCGAGCACTCGCTGCACCTGCAGCCCGTCGGCGAACGACGGCGCCGGGTCGCTGCCCTCGCCCAGCGCGACGAGGAAATCGCGGATCTCGTGGGTGAACGAGTGCTCGTAGCCGAGCCCGTGCCCCGGCGGCCACCACGCGCCGACGTACGGGTGACCGGGCTCGGTGACCAGGATCCGGCGGAACCCGGCGAGCTCGGGATCCGCCGTGTGGTCGTGGAAGTGCAGCTCGTTCATGGCCTCGAAGTCGAACGCGAGGCTGCCCGCGGACCCGTTCAGCTCGATCCGCATCGCGTTCTTGCGCCCGGCCGCGAACCGCGTCGCCTCGAAGCTGCCGATCGCACCGGAGTCGAAGCGCGCGGTGAACAGCGCCGCGTCGTCCACCGTCACCTCACCCCGCGCCGGACCCGACGACGCGACCAGCCCCGACGACGACACCACCAGCGGCCGTTCCTTCACGAACGTCTCGGTCAGCGCGCTCACGCCCGTGATCCGCGCGCCGGTCAGGAACTGCGCCAGATCCACGATGTGCGCGCCGATGTCCCCGAGCGCCCCGGACCCGGCCTTGTCCTTCTGCAGCCGCCACACCAGCGGGAACGCCGGGTCGACGATCCAGTCCTGCAGGTACTGCGCCCGCACGTGCCGCAGCTCCCCCAGCCGGCCGTCGGCCACCAGTGAGCGGGCGAACGCGAGCGCCGGCACCCGCCGGTAGTTGAACGCGACCATCGACCGCACGCCCCGCGCGGCGGCCGCCGAAGCCGCCGCGGCCATCGCCTCCGCCTCGGCGACGGTGTTGGCCAGCGGTTTCTCGCACAGCACGTGCTTGCCCGCCTCGAGCGCGGCCAGCGCGATCTCCGCGTGCGTGTCGCCGGGCGTGCAGATGTCGAGCAGCTGCACGTCCTCGTCGTCGACGAGCCGCTTCCAATCCGTCTCGAACGCCGCCCAGCCCAGCTTGGCGGCGGCGGCCTCCGCGGCCGTGGCGTCGCGCCCGCACAGCACCGCCATCCGCGGCGTCAGCGGTACGTCGAAGGCGTGGTGCACGGTGCGCCACGCCTGGGAGTGGGCCGCGCCCATGAAGGCGTAGCCCACCATGCCGACGCCGATCTGCCCAGCCATGCGGGAAGTCCCTTCACTCGAACGAAACGGGGAGGTACTTGTCCACGTTCTCCTTCGTCACGACCGCCGAGAACGTGGTCACCGAAGCCGGGATCTCCTGCTCCGCGAGATCCGTGAGCCCCTTCGACTGTCCGAGCAGCCGGGCCAGCCGCACGGCCGACGCGGCCATCGTGGGCGGGTAGAGCACCGTGGCCTTGAGCACCGAATCGTCGGCCTTGATCTGCTCCATCGCGGCCTTCGAGCCCGCGCCGCCGACCATCAGGAAGTCGGTCCGGCCGGCCTGCCGCACGGCCTGCAGCGCGCCGACACCCTGGTCGTCGTCGTGGTTCCAGACCGCGTTGAACTGCGGGTGCGCCTGCAACAGCTCCGCCATGCGCGCCTGCCCGGTCGGCACGGTGAACTCGGCGGCCGCCCGGCCGATCTTGCGGATCCCCGGGTAGTTGGCCAGCGCGTCGTCGAAGCCCTGCGTGCGCTGGCGGGTCAGCTCGAGCGTGTCGATGCCGGCGAGTTCGAGCACGGTGCCCTGGCCGCCCAGGCGCTGGCCGATGTAGTTGCCCGCGTTCACGCCCATGCGGTAGTTGTCGCCGCCCACCCACGTGCGGTAGGCCTGCGGCGAGTCGAAGATGCGGTCGAGGTTGATCACCGGGATGCCCGCGTCCATCGCCTTCCGGCCGGCCGGGGTGAGCTGCTTGCCGTCGGCGGGCAGCACCACGAGCACGTCGACCTTGCGGTTGATCAGCGCGTCGATCTGCGCCGACTGCGTGGCGGCGTCGTTCGACCCCTCGGCGACGACGAGGTCCACGTCGGGGTGGCGCTGCGCTTCGGCCCGGGCGTTGACCGTGATCGCGTTGAGCCAGCCGTGGTCCGCCTGCGGTCCGGCGAACCCGACGGTGACCTTCTTGCCCGGGGCGTCCTGGGCGCCCGCCGGCGCGTTCTGCGCGGCCGCCGGCGGCTCCTCGTTGCTCGTGCACGCGGCGAGCGCCCCCACGCCCGCGAGGGTGGCCCCGGTCAGGAACGCGCGGCGGCGGATGTCAGTGTTCATCGGGAGTTCCTCTCACTCGAATAGAGGGAAGCCCGCCGCTGCACGAGCACGGCGAGGACGATGATCACGCCCTTGGCCAGCTGCTGCACGGCCGTGGGCAGGTTGTTGAGGGTGAACAGCACGCTGATCGTGGTGAACACCAGCACGCCCAGCACGGACCCGACGAGAGTGCCGCGCCCGCCCGAGAGCAGGGTGCCGCCGATGATCACCGCGGCGATGGCGTCGAGCTCGTAGAGGTTGCCGTTGCCCGAAGTGCCGCTGGAGGTGAGGATGATCAGCATCACGCTGGCGATGCCGCAGCACAGTCCGGAAAGGACGTACAGCAGGCAGGTGTGCAGCTTCACGTTGAGGCCCGCGAGCCGCGCGGCCTCCAGGTTGCCGCCGATCGCGTAGGTGCGGCGGCCGAACGTGGTGCGGTTGAGCACGAGCCAGCCGACGATCGCCACGGCAGCGAAGATCAGCACCAGCGGCGGGATGCCGAGCACGTAGCTGTCCTGGTAACCGAGGTCGACGAGCGCCTGGTTGCTCGTGGTCACCGTCTGCGTGCGGCCCTGCGAGAGCTGGATCGCCAGGCCGCGCGCCGACGCGAGCATCGCCAGCGTGCCGATGAACGCGACCAACCGCCCGTAGGCGATGAGCAGCCCGCTCACGAGACCGCAGCCGACGCCGACGGCCACGGCGGTGAACACGATGCCGCCGATGCCGAACGACTGCGTGGACCGCGTCGTCGCCCACACCGTCGCGAGCGCCACCACCGCGCCGACCGACAGGTCGATGCCGCCGCCGATGATCACGAACGTCATGCCGACCGTGATCACGCCGATCACCGACGCCTGCGTGAGCACCAGCACCAGCGTGCCGGTGGTGAGGAACTGCCCGGGCTGGCTCAGCGCGCCGATCAGCACCAGCACCGCGAGCACCCCGACCAGGCCGAGGTTGCGCGCTTCCCGCAGCCGCACCGAGAACCGGCGCGGGGAATCGGTGGCCACCGCCTGTTCAGCGTTCATTCCGCACGCTCCTGCTCCTCGAGGATGAGATCGAGCACGGCCGGTTCGTCGAGGTCGCGGGCCAGTGCTTCGGTGAGCACGCGGCCCTCCCGCAGCACGAGCACCCGGTCGGCCAGCCCCAGCACTTCCGGCAGCTCGCTGGACACCAGCACGATCGCGACGCCGGAATCGGCCAGCTCGCGGATCACGCGGTACAGCTCGGCGCGGGCGCCGACGTCGACCCCGCGCGTCGGCTCGTCGAGCAGCAGCACGCGGCAGCCCTTGAGCAGCCAGCGCGCGAGCACGGCCTTCTGCTGGTTGCCGCCCGAGAGCTTGCCGGCGGGCCGGCGGATGTCCGGCGGCCGCAGGTCGAGGGCCTGGGTGTGCCGGCGGACGGCCGTAACTTCGGCCTTCGCGTTGAACCAGCCGAACCGCGCGTAGCGCCGCAGCGAGGCGAGGGAAACGTTGCGCGCCACGGATTCCTGCAGCAACAAGGCCTGGCTCTTGCGTTCCTCGGGGGCGAGCCCGAGGCCGTTGCGGACGGCCGCGGTCACGCCACCGGGCAACGGTTTCCCGGCCAGCTTCACGCGCCCGCTGGTCGGTTTCCGGGCGCCGTAGACCGTTTCGAGGACCTCCGACCGGCCCGAGCCGACGAGCCCGGCCAGCCCGACGATCTCGCCTTCGCGCACGGTGAACGACACCCCGGCGAACGAGCCGGCCACGCCCAGGTCCTCGACCTCGAGCAGCGCCTCGCGGCCGGCGAACGCGTCCTCGTCCGGGCGCGCCGGGAACAGGTACTCCACGCGGCGGCCGGTCATCAGCGACACCAGCTCCGTGGTCGGCGTCGTGCGCGCCGGCAGGCCGGTCGCGACGGTGTGGCCGTCCTTGAGCACCGTGACGCGGTCGCCGATCTCGCGGATCTCCTCCAGCCGGTGGGAGATGTAGACGACGGCGACGCCGCGCTCGGTCAGGCCGCGGATCACGCGGAACAGGTTCGCCACCTCGTCGGTGGCGAGCACGGCCGACGGCTCGTCGAGCACGATCAAGCGCGCGTCGAGCGAGAGCGCCCGCGCGAGGCTCACGATCTGCTTGCCCGCGGCCGACAGCGTGCCGACCTCCCGCTCCACGCGGATCTCCCGGTGCCCCAGGCGGTCGAGCAACGCGCGGGCCTCGGCCCGCATCGTCGTGCGCCGCACCCAGCCGGCGCTCGCCTGCTCGTGGCCGAGGAAGATGTTCTCCGCCACGGAAAGCCCGTCGACGAGATCGAGTTCCTGGTACAGCGTCGCGATGCCGCACTTGATGGCGGCGGTCGGGTTCGGCAGCTCGACGGGTTCACCCGCCACGCGGATCTCCCCCGCGTCGGGCCGGTGGGCGCCGGCGAGCACCTTGATCAAAGTGGACTTGCCCGCCCCGTTCTGGCCGAGCAGGCAGTGGACTTCGCCCGCTTCCACGTGCAGCTCGACGTCGTCGAGCGCGCGCACCCCGGGGAACCCCTTGCCGATCCCGGACATCTCCAGCAGCGTCATCCGCTGTCCCTCTCCCCCGCTCCGGCGGCCACGAGCGCCGGGTCGTCGAACACCGCTTCCAGCGCCACGTGCGCGCCCCCGCGGGACGCGGCCGAGAACCCCAGCCACGACAGCTCCACGCGGCAGCCGCCGATGTCCGGCGCGACCACGCGGGCCTTGAGTTCGGCCATCATCGGGCCCAGCAGGTACGGGCCGAGCTGCGCGAAGTACCCGCCGAGCAGCACCACGCGCGGGTTGAAGACGTTCACCAGCACCGCCGCGCCGACGCCGAGCCCGGTGCCGACCTCGGCGAGCGCGTCGAGCGTGCGACGGTCCTTCAGCTCGGCGCGCCGGCGCAGCATGTCGAGGCGCTGTTCCAGGTCCAGCGACGGGTCGTGCACCGGATCGCTGGGCTCCGCCGCGAGCCGCAGCATCCCGGCGAGGCCCACGATCGTCTCCCAGCACCCGCGGCGCCCGCAGCCGCAGCGGCGGCCGTTCGGGTCGAGCTGGATGTGCCCGATCTCGCCGGAAAAGCCTTCCGCGCCACCGAGGAGGCGCCCGCCGGAGATCACGCCGCCGCCCACCCCGATCTCACCGGTGAGGTACACGAGGTCCGCGGTGCCGGCGACGCTGCCCATCGCGTATTCGCCGAGCGCGCCGAGGTTCGCGTCGTTGGCCATGCGGACCGGGAAGGCGAGGCGGCCGAGGCGCTGCGTGAGCCGTTCGGTCAGCCCCTCGACCACCGGTTCGTTGGTCCAGTGCAGGTTCGGCGCGAACGCGACGGTGCCGGCGGTGACGTCGACCAGCGCCGGGATCGCGAGGGTGAGCCCCACGGGCGCGACTTTCAGCCGGCGGCATTCCCGGAGCGCGCGGGCGGCCAGCTCGGCGGTGGCGTCGAGGACCTTCGCCGGAGTAAGCGCTTGCACGTCGAACGCCACGCGCTGTTCGAAGAGGACGGTTCCGGTGAGATCCAGCGCCAGCGCGGTGAGGTAGTCGACGTTGATCTCGACCCCGACGCCGCCCACCCCGCGCCCGTCGAGCTCCACGATCGTGCCCGGCCGCCCGACAGCCCCCGCGCGTTCCCGCTCCCCCTCCCGCGCCAGCCCCCGCTCCACCAACTCCGCGACGAGGCTCGACACCGTGGCCTTGTTCAACCCCGTCTCGGCCGCGATCCCCGCCCGCGACCGCGGCCCGGTGTCCCGCAGGTGCCGCAGCACCAACGCCAGGTTGCTGCGCCGCACCCCGGCCTGGTCCGCCGGGCCGACGCGTCTCAGAGGGTCCACGCTGACACCGCCCAGTTCGTCTGGTGGGCCAACAAATTAGGTCAGCGCGAACGAAGGGGTCAACGATATAGGGACGGTAACGATCCCGGCAAAACCCCCTAATTTCCCCGACGACCTGCGAAAACGCCGCGGCGGCCCGGCTTCCGCGGTCCTACGGATGGAGCAGGGGTTCGGTTCGCGGCTGTCCGAACCACTCCCCCGTTCGGAATCCCTTGCGCGCCTGGGGAACCACCTCGCCACCCGGCCGGGATTGCTCCGCCCGGGTGACGGGGAACGGCTCGTTTCCCAGGTAATTCGTTGGAAACGGGCCGTTTATCACCGTTAGGGATGAGAAGTGGAAAGTCCTGCACCTGGGTCGTGCGTGGACAACCGGCTATTGCCTGGTGCTGATCGTGAAGAAGAGTGCAGTAGTGGCCTGATCCTCACCGGACAAGCCCCCGCCCTCCCAAGGGGGGCGTCCCACGTCCAGTGTATCGGCCACCCCCGACAAAAAACGTGGCGAAGCCGCCGGGAGGCCGAGCAGTCCACAACTCGGTCACGGTGTGGACAACTCGGCCTGCGGGCTGTCCTCTCGGTGGCGGCGGTGCTATCTCGCCCAGCCGGCGGTGACCCATCCTCGGCTGCAGTGCCGCTACGGCGCCCAGCAGCGGTGAGCCATCCTCGGTGGCACTGCGGCTACGGCACCCGGCCAGCAGGCGAACCATCCTCTCGATGGCGCTGCTGCCGCCGGCGCAGGCCGGCGCCCAACCGAGCCGGCGGGTCGGCCGTCCGCACCCGCGAGCCCCCAGCGTCACCAGTCATCCGCTTCGCAGGCCACCAACCGGACCGGGCCGAAGAGGCCGGTACGCACCTGGCCGGCCGCGACCGCCGTGGTGGGCGAGGCGTCGTCGAGGTAACCGGCGAGGGTGCCACGCACCACGAGTTCCAGGGTGTTCTCCCCGGGGCGCAGGGAGTCCGTGATCTCGGTGCGCCACGGACCCCACACGAGCCGGTCGACGAGGTCGCCGTTCACGAGGACGTCGGCGGTGCCGCGGACCGAGCCGAGGTCGAGGACCACGCGGCCGGGCGGGGCGGTGATCGTGGTGCGGTAGCGGACGAGGCCGCCGAGGGCGCGCAGCCCCAGGTCTTCCCACGGGGCCAGCGATGTTTCCGTCTCGGCGACCTCGACTTGCACGGCGGCGTCGAGCAGGGCGCCGCCGCGGCGGCCGTCGGTGGCGGTGAACGTGAGGCGGATCGGGGTGCCCGCCGCCAGGGGCGCGGGCAGCAAAACCCGGCCGTCGACGGGTTTGTACTCGGCGTCGGCCACGGAAACGCGGACGTCGAGCGTGGTCGGGATCGTCAGGGCTGTCGTGCCGAGCGGGGCGGGGAACGTGAGGTGTTCCGTGCGGTCACCGCCGGGCGCGAAGTCCGGGACCACACCGAGCACGACTTGCCCTTGTGCCGCACCGGGTTCCAGCCAGTGCGCGCCCGGCAGCGGGTGCGGGCGCGGGCCGGCGCACACGAACCGCGGGTCGCGCGGGTGGTCGCGGCGCAGGCCGGCCGAACGCCACGTGGGGCCGCTCAGCAACCCCAGCCCCGGGGCGTCGAGGGTGGCCGCGGCGTCGGCCGTCAGCGCGAGCCGCAGCGTGTTCTCGCCGGCGCGCAGGTGTGAGCGCACGTCGTAGGGGTGCACGCGGATCTCGCGGTGGCCCGGGTACGGGTTGAAGTCGCCCTGTTTGCCGACCTCCTTGTCGTTCACGAACACGCGGCACGCGCCTTCGCTGGCGACGTGGACCACGGTGTCGGCGGGGATCTCGGCGAGCGTGAAGGTGCGCACGAGCTCCTCACCCACGAGCCACTCCGGCCGCCGGTACGCGTCCGGATCGGCGACGAGGGCGAACGACGCGCGCACCACCCCGTCGCGGGCCGCCGTGAACTCGATCTCGACAGCCACCGTGCGGCCCGCCGTCCCAGCCGGCAAGGGACTGAACGACTGGTAGCCGGGTTCCGGCGCGGGCAACTCGGCGCCGTCGACCACCACGCGCCGCGCGGCGCCCGAACCGACGGCGAGGAACAGCCCCGTCCGGTCCGGGATCGCCAGGTGCATGCGGACGGCGACCCGGCCACCGGCCGGCACGTGGCGCCAGTCGAGGAACTCCTCAGGCACGTAACCCTTGGGCCCCAACGTGTCGTTGTGCAACGGGTCCTTGCGGATGCCGCGGGAGAGCGACCACTCGGCCGGCCGCCACTGCCCGCCGGGGTCCCGGACTTCGGCGAACGGGCCGTACGTGGCCAGCACCGGGCCCGTCTCGTGCTCGAACCGCCAGACCTCGATCGGCAACGTCCCGGTGCGCGCGGCCGCGGCGAGGTCGCCGTCGGAGTTGTCCAGAGTGGACTCCGCGAGCGCGCGCCACGGCCCGTCGACCTCGACGACCGACGTAACCGCACCGAGCGGCCGGTCATCAGCGGGCGGGAGGTCCTCGCCGAACACCACGAGCGTCATGGGCCCGTCGAACGGAACCGTGAACGCACCGTCCGAACCGGACAGTTCGCGGCGGCGGCCGGTCCGCGGATCCCAGCGCTGGGCCCGCGAAGGCAGCCCCGTCGTCTGCACGTGCGCGACGCGGTCGCCCGGCGGCACGAAGTCGTACCCGTCCTCGCGGAGCCGGCGCCAGTACTCCTCCCACGGGAACCCCTGGGCCGCCCAGTTGTCGTCCGGCAGCCGCATGATCGGCGCGGCCGTGCCGGTGGTGTCGTCGTGAGCGGTCAGCAGCAGGACGTACACGTCACCGCACCGGCGGAGCAGGAACGGCGCGTCGGCCCGCACCGCGCCTTCGCCCAGTACCCCGGGGACTTCGGCCGCCGAGCCGACGACCGTGGTCCCCGGCAGCGGCGCGTTCCCCACGCTGACCACTCGACCACCGGCGGCGACGAACTCGGCGAGCTTCGCCGCGGCGTCCGGGTGCAGCACGGTGACGTCCGGCAGCACCACCGTCCGGTAGGTCTCCCGGCCGATCCGCAGCCCGGCACCGACCACCGAACCGCCCGCGATCGTGGCTTCGTCGAGCACGTCGTGGTCGATTCCTGTTTGTTCCAGCACACCGCGTTGTTCGGCGAACCACGCGCTCACACCGTTGAGCTCGTGGTAACACGCGGCGGCGCGTTCGGCGGGCGGCAGCGGACCGTCGAGCGTGAGGTAGGCCTGGGCCGTCGAGGTCGGCGACAGCAGGATCGTGTCGCACACGTGGTCGCCGGCGGTGAGCACCGAGCACAACCGCGAGACGGCCGTCGAGAACTGGTGGTAGGCGGGCCAGTACGGCTGCCGCCAGCACGTCGACGGCGGCGCCCACTCCCACCAGCCGCCCGCGGTCGAGTAGTACACGGCGTGCGGGTCGTACAGGTTGGCGCCGCGGCGCAGGAACGGCGCGAGCCAGTCGTAGGTCTCCTCCAGCGTGCCGCCCCAGCCCGAGGAGTGGAACGCCTCGATCCACGTGCGGGGGCCACCGTGGGCGTGGGCCAGGGAGCTGTGGACCTTCGCGTCGCCCCAGTGATCGCTGCCTGGGGCGCCGAAGCCCGAATGCGTGCCGAGGTAGTCGCCGTAGACCTGCACGCCACCGATCGGGTCGCCTTCGCGCGCGGGGCTGGCCTGGTCGAAACCGCACAGGAGACCGCGCTCCGCGAACCACCGGTCGAGCGGGTCGAAGAACGCCCGGCGGGCCAGGCGCGCGCGGTGGTCGTGGTAGTCGCGGCGGTGGCGGGCGGACTCCGCGTGTTCGCCTTCGAACAACGACTGCAAGGGAAGTTCGTAACCGTGGTGTTCGGCGAACGTCGCGGCGAAGTCGTGCCCCCACGTGGGCATCGCGGGCAGCTCGTCCTGGAAGAAGCCCGGGATCACCGAACCGAACCAGCGCCCGACGTGCCGCTTCAGCGTGCCGTGCACCTGCTCCAGCAGGGCGGCGCAGGCTTCGACGCCGAAGTAGTCGAAGCCGCTGACCTCCGCGTGGATGCCGGTGGCGTCGCGGTTGAGCGCGAGCCCCGCGTACTCCGGGTGCTCGGCGGTGAGCCGGCCCTGGAAGTTGGCGCCGGAGAAGCCGATCTGGTCGTACATCCAAAGGTGGAACCCGAGCTCCGCGGCGTCGGCGCAGGCCGCGTCGAGGAGTTCGAGCCACTGTGGACTGAGGAACGGCGGATCGTCGGCGACCGAGCCGAACATCGGCCCGGTCGGGGCGAGGCACATCACCACCGCCTGCCGCACGCCCTGCTCCACGAGCCGTTCCAGCTGGCGGCGCAGGCGCTCGCGGGTCACGGGTGCGCCGCTCCACCACCAGATCGGCAGCGGGCTGTACTCGGGACCGGGCGCGTGGAACCGCCGCAGCAGCTCGTCGGAGCTCATGCGCGCTCCGCTTCGATCTGCTCCAGGGACTTGCCCGACGTGTCGGGCATGAAGAAGAACCCGACGGCGCCGCTGATCACCAGGCAGGCCACGAGCAGCGCGGCGATGATGCCGATCCCGGCGCCCGCGAGCATCGGCACGAAGAAGCTCCACACACCGAGCACGGTGCGCGCAACGCCGAAGGTGAAGCCCTGCGCGGTGCCGCGCAGCAGCGTCGGGAACAGCTCCTGGCTGAAGATCTTGTACACGGCTTCACCCGCGATCGCCGCGCCGATGCCGAACAACACGATGTTCACGATGATCACCGGCACGCTGAACGGCAGGAACAAGAACACGGCGTAGCTGGCCACCTGCATGATCGACCCGGCGCCCCAGAGGACGCGACGGGTGCGGTAGCCGCGGTCGATGTAGCGCATGAACGGGATCGTGGCGAGGATGCCGATCACGAACCCGGCGCACGACAGCGCGACGCCTGCGGCCTGCCCGCCCGCGTGCAGCGTCTGCACGATGTACGGCGTGAACAGGCCGGCCGTGCCGGCGGCGAGACCCCAGAAGACGTAGACGGTGGCGGTCCAGGCCAGTGCGCGCAGGTTGTTGCCGCGGAAGATCGCCTTGAACGCGGCGGTGCCCTGCGACTTCGCCGACTGCCAGCGTGCGGATTCGGACAGCCCGCGGCGCAACGCCCACGTGACGAGTGCGACCACCACCAGGTGCAGGAACACGATCCGGATGCCCAGCAGGTCCAAACCGGACAGTGCCAGCGCCAGCAGCAGCACCACGACCGGGCCCGCGTTCCACGCGATCTGCGTGAAGCTGAGCAGCTTCCCGCGGTGCTTCGACGGCGAGAACTCCCCGACGAGCGCCAGGGACGTCGGCACGTCGGCCCCCACCGCGACGCCGACCACGAACGTGCCGATGAACAACATCGGCGCGTTCACCGCGAGCGCGATGCACAACACGCCGAGCGCGTAGACGAGCAGGTCGTACTTGTAGATGCGCTTGCGGCCCAGCCGGTCACCCAGTCGCCCGCCGACGAACGCGCCGAGCGCGCAGCCGATCGCGTTCGGCCCGATCGCCGCCAGCACGCCGACGGCGCCACTGCTCAGGCCCAGGTACGCCTGGAACAACGCGAGGCCGGACCCGAGCGCGACGATCGATCCCGCGTCGAGGTAGGACGCCATCCCGGCCAGCACCGACCACTTCCACTGCTGTCGTGTGACGGTGTTGTCGTCACCCGTGGCCGTGGCGGCCCCCACCGCTTCCGGAGCTGTCATGTGCACTCTCCTCGTCTTCGTTGACGGGGTTGAAACGTATTAACGGAGGAGAGTAACGGCGGTCACATGTCTGCACAACCACCGGTTTGTCTCTAACAGCCGTCATGAATCGTTTCATTGCCACTCGGCCGCGTTCGGTGTCCACCAGATCACTGCGCGTTAATTCACGCGACAGCGGTCCCACGGCGGTTCTACGTTGGGCGCAACGCGCTGACGGAGACGAGTAGCGCGGGGATCCGCGACCCCAGCGAGCCGCCGACGGTGCGAGGGCGGCGCCGCGGCCCCGCCGCGAAGACCCTCCCGAGTGCGGGGAGGAAATGCCCCGCCGGCCGCCCCCCGTCACCGGGCTCTTCGAGGCCGCCGGCCCGCGCCGGCGGCGAAGGTGCGGTGGTACCGCGAGTTCCCTTCTCGCCCGCACTCCCAAGGGGTCGCCGAGTTCGCTCGAGGAGAGCCGATGTTTTCTCGCACCCTGGCTGCCGACCTGCCCGCGCACGTCGGCACCACCGTCCGCCTCGCCGGCTGGGTCCACCGCCGGCGGGCACTGAAGTCCGTGACGTTCCTGGTGATCAGGGACCGGTCCGGATCGGCCCAGGTGGTGGTTGCCACCACCCCACCACTCACCGAAGAGACCGTCATCGAAGTCACCGGCCAAGTCGTGGCGAATCCGCAGGCGCCGCAAGGCGTTGAGGTCATCAACCCGGAGATCCGCGTCCTCTCCGAACCGACCCGGCGGCCGCCGTTCGACCTCTACCGGCCCACCATCCCGGCCACGCTCCCGACGGTGCTCGACAACGCGGCCGTCGCGCTGAGGCACCCGGAACTCAAGCGGCGCCACGAAATCGCGGCGGCCAGCGTGAAGGCCTTCCGCTCCGCGCTCGACACGCGGGGCTTCACCGAGGTGCACACGCCGAAGATCGTCGCCACCAGCACCGAATCGGGGGCGAACGTGTTCGAGCTCGACTACTTCGGCAAACCCGCCTACCTCGCGCAATCACCGCAGCTGTTCAAGCAGATCCTGGTCGGCGTGTTCGAGCGCGTGT
Organism: Amycolatopsis sp. NPDC051903; assembly: GCF_044452505.1. Lineage (NCBI taxonomy): Bacteria > Bacillati > Actinomycetota > Actinomycetes > Pseudonocardiales > Pseudonocardiaceae > Amycolatopsis > Amycolatopsis sp. NPDC051903. The sequence continues at coordinate 236,445 of NZ_JBITBT010000012.1, forward strand.
ACGAAGTCGGGCCGGTGTTCCGCGCCGAGCCGCACGACACGGCGCGACATTTGGCGCAGTACACGAGCCTCGACGCGGAGCTGGGGTTCATCACCGACCACCGGGACGTGATGGCCGTGCTGCGCGACGTCGTCGCCGAGATGGCGCAAGCGGTCGGGCTGCGGGTCCCCGAGGAAATCCCCAGCATCGACTTCGCGGAGGCACAAGCGATGCTGCACAAGGACGAACCCGACCTCGCGCCCGAGGACGAACGCCGGCTCGGCGAGTGGGCCAAGACCACCCACGGCTCCGAATTCCTCTTCGTCACCGGCTACCCGATGGCCAAGCGCCCCTTCTACACCCACCCCGCCCCGGACGACCCCGCGAAGTCCAACAGCTTCGACCTCCTCTTCCGCGGCCTCGAGCTCGTCACGGGCGGCCAACGCCTCCACCACCACGCCGACTACCTTGCAGCACTCCGCGATGAAGCCCCGGACTACCGCGACTACCTCGCCGCGTTCGCCCACGGCATGCCGCCCCACGGCGGGTTCGCCATCGGACTCGAGCGGTGGGTCGCGCGTGTGCTCGAAGTGCCCAACGTCCGCGGCACGACGCTGTTCCCGCGCGACCTCCACCGGCTCACGCCCTGACCGGCCTCAGTGGACGGTGTCGCCTCCGGGGGAAGGTGACACCGTCCCGGGCTACTTGGCGAAGGCGAGCGACCCCAGCGCACCGACGAGCGGAGCAAGCTCGGGAAGCTCCTCCGCCTCGGCGAGCGCGGCCGACAGTGCCGCGTCGTGCGTCGGGCGGGCTTCGTCGAGCAGCGCGCGCCCGCCGACGGTCACCTCGGTGTAGATGCCGCGACGGTCGGTCGGGCAGAGGTAGCGGGCCAGCAGGCCGCGGTCCTCGAGGCGGGTCACCAGCCGCGTGGTCGCCGACTGGCTGAGCACCACGGCGTTGGCGAGCTGGTTCATCCGCAGGTGGAAGCCGTCCTGGCGGGCGAGCACGTCGAGCACCGTGTACTCGCTCACGGACAGCTCGTGGTCGCGCTCCAGTTCGCGCTGCAGCCGGTCTTCGATGCGCGCGTGCAACGCGGCCAGAGTGCGCCAGCCCTGAGCGCGGGCCTCCACGGCGTCGTCAGCCAGTGACACTGTTCACCCCTTCTCGCGACCGCTCGCGGTTGCGAGTGGTTCTTCCGTCAGGCAATATCGAGCGTGTGCAAATAACCGCGCGTGCAAGTATTGCCGACGCTCGTAACCGTCTGATGACACTGTACTCGCGAAAGCAGGAAGGGGTGTCGTCCCGATGAAGATCGACTTGAGCGGGCGTATCGCCCTGATCACCGGTTCGACCGCGGGCATCGGCGAGGCGACGGCGGCCGCGCTGGCCGCCGCGGGCGCCGACGTGGTCGTGAACGGCCGCAACGCCGACCGCGTCGACGAGGTCGCCAAGCGGCTCGGCGCGCGCGGGATCGCCGCCGACGTCGGCACCGCCGAAGGCGTCGCCGAACTGGTGGCGCAGGTGCCGGACGTCGACGTGCTCGTGAACAACACCGGCATCTTCGCCGCGACGCCCGTGTTCGAGATCCCGGACGAGGAGTGGCTGCGCATCTACCAGGTCAACGTCCTCTCGGGCGTGCGCCTGGCGCGGCACTACACGCCGCGGATGACGCGGCGCGGGTGGGGCCGGGTGATCTTCGTGAGCAGCGAGTCCGCGATCCAGACGCCGACCGAGATGGTCCACTACGGTATGACGAAGACGGCTCAGCTGGCCCTTTCGCGCGGCATGGCGCAGGAGGTGGCCGGCACCGGCGTCACCGTGAACAGCGTGCTGCCCGGACCCACGCTGACGGAAGGCGTGCGCGAGTTCGTGCGAAGCCTGTACCCGGACCTCGACTTCGCCGAGGCGGAGCGGAGGTTCATGGCCAACGACCGGCCGACCTCGCTGCTGGGCCGGCTGATCCGCCCGGAGGAGGTGGCGAACCTCATCACCTACGTCGCCTCCGACCAGGCCGCGGCGACCACCGGCGGCGCCCTGCGCGTCGACGGCGGGGTCGCGAATTCGATCGTTCCGTGAGTTTTTCGTTCGGACAGAAGGGTTTGTGAGTTGACCAGCGTTCCCGTACTGAAGTTGAACAACGGTGTCGAGATGCCGCAGC
>NZ_JBITBT010000013.1:0-26208 GCF_044452505.1 Amycolatopsis sp. NPDC051903
TGATCCAGACCGTCGTTACCATCATCGGCTTCGGGGTGCAGGACGAGTCCCCAGCGCAACGTCGCGCCCCCAGGCGCGACGAGCCGCCCGCGACCACCCCAGCGCAACCTCGCACGACAGCACGACGAGCCGCCCCTCACTCACTCCACATTGCTCGAATGCCCCGGGAACAAATGCGCTTCCGGATCCAACGCCACCGCGATGTTGTTCACCGCCGTCGCCGCTTCACCGAACCCGGTCGCGATCAACTTCACCTTCCCGGGATAACTCGCCACATCCCCGGCCGCGTACACCCTTCCCCGAGCCGTCGCCATCGTCGTATCCACCGCGATCGCCCGGTGATCGATCTCCAGCCCCCAGCTCTCGATCGGCCCCAGATCCGCCGTGAACCCCAACGCCGCAACCACCGCCTGAGCGGGAAGCACCAGATCTTCCCCACCCTTCACCGACAGCTCAACGGCTTCCAGCTCCCCCGAAGCCGACTCCACGAACCGGGTCACCTCCGCGTCGGTCACCAACGGCACCCCGAGCCCCCGCACTTCCCGCACGATCGATTCCGCCGCCCGGAACTTGGCCCGCCGGTGCACCAGCGTCACGCTCGCCGCCACGGGCTGCAGCGCCAGGCACCAGTCGAACGCCGAATCGCCGCCCCCGACCACCACGACGTGCTGCCCCGCGTGCACCTGCAACGACGGCACGAAGTGCACCATCCCGCGCCCCAGCCAGCCGTCGCCGGCCGGCAGCGGCCGCGGCGTGAACTCACCGATCCCGGCCGTGATCAGCACCGCGCCGGCCCGCAGCACCTCGCCGCCGTCGAGCGTCAGTTCGACGCCGTCGGCGCCCGTTTCGAGCTTTTCCGCCTTGCGCCCCAGCAGGTACGCCGGATTCCACGGCGCGGCCTGATCGACCAGTCCCTGCACCAGGTCACGGCCGCGGACGCCGGGGAACCCGCCCACGTCGTAGATCATCTTCTCCGGGTACATCGCGGTGACCTGGCCGCCCGGCTCGGGCAGGGAATCCACGACGGCCATGGAGAGGCCGCGGAAGCCCGCGTAGTAGGCGGCGAAGAGGCCCGTGGGTCCGGCGCCGATGATCACGAGGTCGTAGTCCATTTGCTCGCTCCAGCCAGTGGTGGGTGGCGGTGATCGAGAACACAACCGATCCTAGTCCGTACTACCGAGTGAACCGCTGATTCGAGGTGGGCGACGCCACCCCGCCATCCGGGCGAATCAGGGCCAGAATCGGGGGTATGGGAGAACAGGAATACCGGATCGAACACGACACGATGGGTGAGGTCCGCGTCCCGGTCGACGCGCTCTACCGCGCGCAGACGCAGCGTGCCGTGGAGAACTTCCCCGTCTCCGGCCGCGGTCTCGAGCGCGCCCAGATCCGCGCGCTGGGCCTGTTGAAGGCCGCCGCCGCCCACGTCAACAAGAAGCTGGGTGTGCTGGACGCCGATGTCGCCGACGCGATCGCCGCGGCCGCCGACGAGGTGGCCGAGGGCAAGCACGACGCCCACTTCCCGATCGACGTTTTCCAGACCGGCTCGGGCACGTCGTCGAACATGAACGCCAACGAGGTCATCGCGACGCTCGCCACGCGCGCCCTCGGCCGCGAAGTGCACCCGAACGACCACGTCAACGCGTCGCAGTCGTCGAACGACACGTTCCCGACCACCATCCACGTGGCCGCGACGGAAGCCGTGCTCACCGACGTGATCCCGGCGCTGGAGCACCTCGCGGGCGCGATCGAAGCGCGGGCCGGCGAGTGGGCCGACGTGGTGAAGTCCGGCCGCACGCACCTGATGGACGCCGTGCCGATCACGCTCGGCCAGGAGGCGGGCGCGTGGGCCGCGCAGATCCGCTTCGGCGTCGAGCGGCTGCAGTCGGGCCTGCCGCGTCTGGGCGAACTGCCCATCGGCGGCACCGCCGTCGGCTCCGGCCTGAACGCGCCCGAGGGCTTCGGCGCCGCCGTGTCCGCGGAGCTCGCGCAGCGGACCGGCCTGCCGCTCACCGAGGCCCGCAACCACTTCGAGGCGCAGGCGACGCAGGACAGCGTGGTCGAGACCTCCGGTCACCTGCGCACCATTGCCGTGTCGCTGAACAAGATCGCGAACGACCTGCGCTGGCTGGGCTCCGGCCCGCGCACCGGCCTCGCCGAACTGGCGCTGCCGGACCTGCAGCCGGGCTCGTCGATCATGCCGGGCAAGGTCAACCCGGTCATCCCGGAGGCGACGCTGCAGGTCGTGGCCCAGGTCGTGGGCAACGACGCGGCCGTCGCCTTCGCCGGCGCGGCGGGCAACTTCCAGCTCAACGTGAACCTGCCGGTGATCGCCCGCAACGTGCTCGAGTCGGCCCGCCTGCTCGCCGCCGTGTCACGCCTGCTGGCCGACAAGGTGTTCAACGGGATCACCGCCAACGTCGAGCGCACCCGCGCGTACGCCGAAGGCTCGCCCTCGATCGTCACGCCGCTGAACAAGTACCTCGGCTACGAAGCGGCGGCCGCCGTGGCGAAGCAGGCGCTGAAGGAACTCAAGACCATCCGCGAAGTCGTCCTCGAACGCGGCTTCGTCCGCGACGGCAAACTCACGGAAGCCCAGCTCGACGAAGCCCTCGACGTCCTCCGCATGGCCCGCGGCGGCAAGTAGGTTCGCACCCGCGAACGGCCCGCTTCCCCGGGGAAGCGGGCCGTTTTTGCATCGTCTCTGGGCAAACCGGACCTCGGTGATCGCGTTTCCGTGGCAGTCCGCGAACACAGGCGCGACAGTCGTCACCTTCAGCGAACGCCACTGATACCTCGGGCCTCCGCCCGAAAAGATTCGCCCCAGCCCCACCGAAACAACCACGACGCTAGCGGCACGCTGACCATCCCCAGCAGCAGCACCGACTTCGGGCTCTCTTGCTCCGCGCTTTTGCCCATCCCCGCCCGCGCCAACACGGTCCCCCGCCCTCCGCTGTGCACGCGCCCGGACGCCTGAGGTCAGGAAATGGCGCGCAACCGGCCCTGGGTCTGCCGGCGCAGCTCCTCCACGGCTTCCGCGGTCGCTTCGTCCGCCGGGAGGAACACGACCAGCTGCTGCGCGTCCTCGGCCAGGTCCAGCGTCTCCCGGTTCAGCCGCAGAGATCGGCCGCCCGGGTGGTTCACCCGAAGCATTCCGCGCGGTGGCACGACGGTCGAGTTCAGGCGGCGCGTGAACTCCGGGCCGGCGATCGGCGCGAGGTCCGCCGTGAGCCACTCGGAGTTCTCGACGGCCGGGCCCAGCCAGAGGTCGAAGGCCCGCTCGTCGGCGATCGCGTCCCAGTCCGCGAAGAACGCGCGGGCGCGGGGGTCGGTGAAGACGTAGCGCGTGAGGTTCGGCGCCTCCGCGTCGAGCAATCCCGTGCCGTTCGTGACCGCCGCGAAGCCGGTGGTGTGGGCGAGGATGTCGCCGAGCCGGTTGGTGACGAAGGCGATGCCAGGCTCCAGCAACCGCACGGTCTGCAGCACCGAAGGCCGCACCTCGCGCGGCGCGGGGGCGGGCCGCACGTGGGCCGTGCACTCGCCGCCGGTGATCTTCGCGAGGTAGCGCAGGTGGGTGCGCTCGGCGGCGGCGAGGCTGAGCGCGTCGGCGAGGGCGTTGAGGATCGCCACGGACGGGTTGCGGTCGCGGCCCTGTTCGAGGCGCGTCAGGTACTCGACGCTGATGCCGGCCCGCGTGGCGAGGTCCGAGCGCCGCAGGCCGGGCGAGCGGCGGCGGCCGTGCGCCGGGAGGCCCAGCGTCTCCGGCTGGGTGCTGTCGCGCTTCGCCCGGATGAAGTCCCCCAGTGGCGTCCCCATGCCATCGAGCATAAGCCGGTTCGGACGTCCTCAGCGTGGCCCCGCGGGGGCCAGCCTGAGCGCGGTCTGGTTGCCGCCGTGGCCCGGCGGCACCGTGGTGACCATGACGAACAAACTGGTCATCATCGTCGGCAGCGTCCGCGACGGCAGGTTCGGGCCGACCGTCGCGTCCTGGATCGCGGAGCAAGCCGGGCAGCACGGCGGGTTCGACGTCGAGGTCGTCGACCTCGCGGACGTCGAAATCCCCCTGTCGCTGCCGGCGGAATCCCCCAAGTACGCGGGCGAGGACTACCCGCGCCCGGCCGGGATGGCGACGCTGACGTCGGCGCTGGAGAGCGCGGACGCCTTCGTCGTCGTCACCCCCGAGTACAACCACAGTTATCCCGCGTCGCTGAAAGCGGCCATCGATTGGCACTTCACGCAGTGGACGGCCAAGCCCGTCGCGTTCGTCAGCTACGGCGGCGCGGCCGGCGGCCGGCACGCGGTGCTCCACTTGGAGAACGTGCTGACCGAACTGCACGCGGTCACCATCCGCGACGGCCTGGCCTTCCCGAACTACTTCACCGCCTGGGAGAACGGCCGGCCGCTCGACCCGCAGGTCGCGGCGTACGCGAAGACGCTGCTCGACCAGCTGGCGTGGTGGGCGGGGGCGCTGCGGTCGGCCCGGGCGGCCGAGCCGTACCCGGCCTGATCCCTGTCCACGCAGGTCAGCGGCCCTTCGACCGGAAATTGTCGGTCCCCGGGGTCATCATGGACGGGTGCTGCTCACCGACATCGTGACCGCGTCCGCCGAGCTGGCGGCCACCCGGTCGAGGAAGGCGAAGATCGCCACCCTCGCCGCGGTGCTGCGCGCCGCCGAGCCCGAGGAGCTGCCCGCCGTCATCGCGTACCTCACGGGGCAGACGGCGCAGGACCGGCTGGGCGCGGGCTGGCGCACGCTCGCGGAGCTGGCCGTCGAGCCCACCGGCGAACCGACGGTCGAGGTGCGCGACGTCGACCTGGCGCTCACCGAAGTCGCGGCGGCGTCGGGCTCGGGCTCGGTCAAACGCCGAGCCGAGGTGCTCACGGCGTTGTTCGCGCGGCTCACGAAAGCCGAGCAGGAGTTCCTCTTCCGGCTGGTCACCGGGGAGCTGCGGCAGGGGGCGCTGGAGGGCGTGATGGTCGACGCCGTCGCGGCGGCGGCCGGGGTCGGCGCGGAAGAGGTCCGGCGGGCGTTCATGCTGTCGGGCAAGCTGCCGGTCACGGGGTACGCGGCGATGACGGGCGGTTCGGCGGTGCTGGCCGAGTTCCGGCTCACGCTGGGGCGCCCGGTCAAGCCGATGCTCGCGTCGCCGGCGGAATCGCTCGACGAAGCCGTCGGCGAGCACGCCCACGCGATTGTCGAGTACAAAATGGACGGTGCGCGCATCCAGGTGCACCGCCAGGGCGAGGAAGTGCACGTGTACACTCGCACGTTGCGGGAGATCACGTCCAGTGTGGACGAACTCGTGCAGCTCGTGCGCGGGCTGCCGTGCGAAGCCGTGGTGCTGGACGGGGAAACGCTGGCGCTCACCGACGACGGCCGGCCGCGGCCGTTCCAGGAGACGATGAGCCGCTTCGGCAGCACGCGCGACGAACAGGTGCGGGCGCTGCTGCTGCGGCCGTACTTCTTCGACTGCCTGCACCTCGACGGCGCCGACCTGCTCGACGCGCCGCTGGCGGAACGCAACGCCGCGCTCCGAAAAGTGGCCGGGGAGCACGTGATCCCCGGTGAGCTCGAGCCCGCCGACCCGGCGGCGGTGCTCGACGCGGCGATGGCGGGCGGGCACGAGGGCGTGATGGTGAAGGACCTCGCGTCGCCGTACGCCGCGGGGCGGCGCGGGCGCGCGTGGCTCAAGGTGAAACCGGTGCACACCATCGACCTCGTGGTGCTCGCGGCCGAGTGGGGGCACGGGCGGCGCACGGGCACGCTGTCCAACCTGCACCTCGGCGCACGCGACCCCGACGGCGGCCCGCCGATCATGGTGGGCAAGACGTTCAAGGGCATGACCGACGAGCTGCTGGCGTGGCAGACGGAGCGGTTCCAGGAGATCGAGACGCGCCGCGACAGCTACACCGTCTACGTGCGGCCGGAGGTCGTCGTGGAGATCGAGCTCGACGGCGCGCAGATCAGCACGCGGTACCCGGGTGGGCTCGCGTTGCGGTTCGCGCGTGTGGTCCGCTACCGCCCGGACAAGGACCCGGCCGACGCCGACACGATCGACACCGTGCGCGGGCTGCTGCGAGGTGATCGATCGGGGTGATTCCGGGCATTTCGCCACGTTACGGGTGAAAGGCCAGACGAAAGTCGATGTTGTGCCCCGCCGGCGATGGATGAGAGTTGGGGGCCACTGCTTCGCCGGAAATGGGGAGACGACATGACTTTTCGCGTTCGGTCCGCGGTCCGCGGGCTCGGGCGGCTGATGACGCTGCTGGCGGGTGCCGCGCTCGCGGTCACGGCGGTGGCGGCGCCCGCGGGGGCGGCGACCACGGCACCGGCCGATCCGGCTCCGTCGCTGCACCACTTCTCCGCGGCCGCGCGGTCGTTCGTCGGCGCCACCACCGTGGCCGAGCGTGTGGCGAAGCTCGACGCGGCGATGTCTGCGCTGCCCAAGGAGAGCGTCGCGTACAACGCGACCAAGCTGTGGAACCAGGGCCTCACGGGCGCGGGCAGCACCGTCACCACGCTGGTGTCGTTCGGCGACGACCAGGTGAAGCAGGTGCTCGACGAGTACTCGCAGAGCCACGGCCTGCCGCCGGCGAACGTCGAGGTGCTGCAGCCCTCCGGCGCGGTCCCGGCGTGCACGGACCCGGGCGTCGACACGGCCACGTGCCAGGCGTGGGGCGGTGAGACCGACCTCGACGTCACGATGATGCACGCCATGGCGCCGGGCGCGAAGATCATCGTCGCGGCGACGCCGGTCGCGGAGACGCAGGGCTTCACCGGCCTGCCCGAGATGATGAACGCCGTCGACTACCTCACGAAGCACAAGCTCACCGACGTGATCTCGATGAGCTTCGGCACCACGGAGGAGAACTTCCCGTCGTTCGCGTCCATCAAGACGCTCGACCCGGCGCTGGAGCGCGCGAGCAAGGCGGGCATCACGATGGTCGCGTCCTCCGGTGACGACGGCCCGACCGGCGGCTACCTGCAGGGCCCGGGCAACTACCCGTACCGCGTGGCGAGCTGGCCGGCGAGCGACCCGAACGTGACCACGCTCGGCGGCACGCAGCTGCACCTCGACGCCAACGGCGCGCGCACCGAGCCGGACGACCTGGTGAACGTCGCCGACAACGGCTTCGGCGAAGGCGCCGGCCTGTCGAAGGCCTACGCGCGGCCGTCGTGGCAGAACGGCGTCAAGAAGATCACCGGAAGCGCGATGCGGTCGTTCCCGGACATCAGCATGGAGGGTGTGCACGGCACGTCGCAGTCGGCGCCGCTGTTCGCCGGCGTGCTCGCGCTGGCGGTCCAGGCCAACCACGGCAAGCTCGGCCAGATCAACCCCGCCCTGTACACGAAACTCGGCCCCAAGGGCACCAAGGCGGGCATCGTCGACGTCGTCACCGGCGACAACAGCCAGGACGGCGTCGAGGGTTTCACCGCCGCTCCCGGCTTCGACATCGCGAGCGGCTGGGGCACCGTCGACGCTTCCGTCTTCGTCCCGGCGCTGGTGAAGGCGCTTCGCTGACGCGGCAATAGCCGAGTGGGAGGGCGCGGTCCGCGCTCTCCCACTTTCAGCCGGAGTTACCAGAGCCGTAGGTCACCGCCGACTCACCGCGACAGGCTGGCCAGCGCCTCGGACCACGCCTCGGCGACACCCGGCGAAGCGAGCGCACCGGGCTGCTCCACCAGCCCCAGCGCCGCCGCGAATTCACCGAGCGCCCGCTCCCCGCCAACGTCGGGACGCAACTCCGCCAACGCGGAGACAGCCTCTTCACCACGCCCACCCAACGCGCGCGGCAGAAGCAGGGCCTGAGCGAGGCCGTACCCGAGCCCGCTCCGCACGGACAGCAGGTCGCTCGCCTCGTGCACCACAGCGGGTTCGCCGAGGACCTCGAGTGCTCGCCCGGCCAGGCTCGCACCGGCGAGCGCGTCGAGCCAGGTGCCGGGGCGTCCCGCACCGGCGAAGAGCACAGGAAGGCTGCCCCACAACAGCAGCAGGCCCTCGCGAGCCGACGACCAGGCGTCTTCCCCGGCGTGGTGGCACAGCACTTCGACGCAGTGCGCGATGGCCGTGATGCCGCTGCTCGCCACAACCGCGGGCGGCAGCCCCGAGACGAGGACGGGGTCGTAGACCACTGCCCGGGGCAGGGCCCGGCCGGACGTCCCCGACTCCTTCCCCCGCTCGGTGGTCACGTGGTACCGGGACGTGCGCTCCGCTCCGGCGAAGGTGGTCGGGACGGCGATCAACGGCAGCCGCAGAGCGAAGGCGACGATCTTGCCCAGCCCGATCGCCGAGCCCCCGCCGATCGCCAGGACCGAGTCGGCGTGCGTTTCCTGGGCCGAACCGACGGCCAGGTTGGCTTGGTGCGTCGGAACGTGGGCGGGCACGTCCGACCACCGGCCGAGGTAGCGCCGGTCGAGCAGCCCCGGGAGCCGGGCGATCACCGCGTCCACCGAGCCGGAGCCCACCGCCAGCACGCGCCGACAGTCCAGGGCTTCGAGCAGCTCCGGCACGCGGTCGAAGGACCCGCTGCCCCAGACCAGTTCCTGCTCCGTCGCCGGCGGCGCCGCGAATTCAGCGGTCAGCGCCACCGTGGCCGTCCGGGGTGTAGCGCAGGAGGTTGCGGTCGTAGGCGTCCGCACCGATCGCGGCCAGCGCGGCCGGCACCGGCTCGGGATCCTGCAGGAACGGCTGCGCGGGGTCGCACGGGTGCTGCCAGGTCGCGAATTCCAGGGCGATGCGGTTCACCGGATCGTCGAAGTAGATCGAGTGGCAGAACCCGTGATCGAGCTCGCTGTTGATCTTGACGCCGTTTTCTTCCAGCACCCTTTTCGCGTTCTGCAGCTCACCCTCGGAAGGCACCGTGATCGCAAGGTGGTTCCCGGCGCCGAGCAACGAGTTGTCCGCGGGGACCTCGACGTCCTTGAACTCGAAGAAGGCGATCGTATCCTGTTCGCTGATCCGGAAGAAGTAGTGCCTGCTGCCGGCCAGATTTCCGGGCACCGCACCGGGAAACGGGTCCGGATCGGGGAGCTGCAGGGTCACCACCACCGGAAAACCCAGCACTCCGTTGTAGAACTTGACGGTCTCCTCCATGTCGTTGGTCACAAAGGCCATGTGGTGACACCCGGTCGTCCGAATTCCCATCACAAATCCTCTCACTCGTTTTCCAGCGGCGTGAACCGACCATACGTGAAATCTTGTTTTCTCGTAAACAAGATTTCACGAGCACACCACTGGGCGGGCGAGCACGATCGGTTACGGTGTGGGAGTGACCGAGAAGCACGGCGAACGCAAGGTGCCCCACTTGTCCGAGGACGAGCTGCTCGCGTGGCGCGGGCTGCTCGAACTGGAGGCACGCGTGCTGGCCGTGCTCGACGCCGAGCTGCAGGACCTCCACAGCCTCTCGATCGCGGAGTTCGACGCGCTCTACCAGCTGTGGCTCAGCCCCGCCGGCCGGTGCCGGATGAAGGACCTCGCGGAGAAGCTGCTGGTCAGCCGCGGTGGGGTGACCAAGCTGATCACCCGGCTGCGCAACCGGGGACTCGTGGCGCGCTTGTCGCAGTCCGGCCAGCAAGCCGTGGACGCGCAGCTGACGGAAGCCGGCGAAGAGCTCCTCACGAAAGCGATGGACACCCACTTCGCCGGCGTCCGCCGGCTGGTGGTCTCGCGGCTGTCCCCCGATGAACTGCGCACCCTGCGCACCATCACCACCCGCCTGCGCGACCTCGACGGCTGATCCGGTGACACCTTCGGGCTCATCCCGGCGGTTTGAGCTGGGGGAACGCGGCCGCGGACCGTAATCTCACGGCATGCCACCGACGCGACTGACCCGGGCCTGGTTCGCCGTGACGGGTCTCGTGGTGCTGATCGGGCTCGTCACGCAAGCCGTCGTGAGTGCCGGGACGCCGGGGCGGTACGCGACGGCGGGCGCGCGAGTGGCGAACATGTTCGCCTACTTCACGATCGAGTCGAACCTGCTGGTGCTGCTGGCTTCCGTCGCCTTCGTGACCGGCGCCCGGGCCAACGGGCTGCTGCGCGTGCTGTGGCTCGACGCGCTCATCGGCATCGCGGTGACCGGCGTCGTCTACCACGTCGCACTGTCGGGGCTGGCCGAGCTCAGCGGCGGGGCGCTGTTCGCGGACCTCATGCTGCACACCGTGTCGCCGATCCTCACGGTGCTCGGGTTCCTGGTCGCGGCCCCGCGGGTGCTGCGGTGGTCCGCGGTGGCGTGGTCGGTGTGCTGGCCGCTCGCGTGGCTGGCGTTCACGTTGATCCGCGGCGCGCAGGGCGGCTTCTACCCGTACCCGTTCGTCAACGCCGATCAGCTCGGTTACGGCCGCGTGGCCGTGAACTGCGTGCTCATCGCCGTGCTGTTCGTGGCGCTCGCGAGCGCCGCCAAGGTGCTCGACGGCTGGCTCACCCACGCACGCGCCGGAACGCGTTCAGCGGATCGCTGATCCCGGCCTGCGCCAACGCGCGCCACGCGCCGCGGCGGCGGTCGGCCGGTTTGCCCGCCGCGACGCGGTGCATTTGCTGCGTGTGCCACTGGACTTCGAGCAGGCTGTCGGCGAGCCGGACGCCGGTGCGCGGGCAGAGCCGTTCCGCGCGCACGTCGTCCCCGGCCAGCAGGCGACCCACCAGTCCCGGGTCGACGGTCAGTGGCCGGCCGAGGCCGATCACGTCCAGCGCGCCGGACCGCAGCGCGTCCGACATGCCCTCAGCGGTGGTGAAGCCGCCGGTGACCATCAAGGCGACGTCGCTGATCTGCCGCGCTTTGGCCGCGTAGTCGAGGAAGTAGGCCTCGCGCCGCGCGGTGCTCGCGCGGCCGGCGCCCATCATCACGGCCTTTTCGTAGGTGCCACCCGAAATCTCGAGCAGGTCGATCCCCGCGTCGCTCAGCGCGCGGACCACGCGCAGCGACTCGTCCTCGTCGAAGCCGCCGCGCTGGAAGTCGGCGCTGTTGAGCTTCACGGACACCGGCACGCTGTCGCCGACGGCCGCGCGCACCCGGCGCACGAGCGCCAGCAGGAACCGGCTGCGGTCGCGGCCCCACTCGTCGTCGCGCCGGTTCGTGAGCGGCGAGAGGAATTGTGAGATCAGGTAGCCGTGCGCGCCGTGCAGCTGGACACCGGCGAACCCGGCCTCGACGAACGTCCGCGCGGCCAGCGCGAAGCGGTCGACGATCGCCTCGATCTCGTCGCCGGTCAGTGCCCGCGGCGGAGCGAACGCCGTGCGCACGCCGCGGTTGGCGAACGGAACCGCCGACGGCGCCACGGGCTGGCGCGACAGGAACCGCGGGCTCTGCCGGCCGGGGTGGTTGAGCTGGACCCACAGCTGCGCGCCGGTGCCGTCGACGCCGCGCGCCCACGGCCGGTACGCGGCGGGGCCCGGGACGGCGGGCAGCGCGACGTTGCGGGGTTCACCGAGGGCGGCCGGGTCGACCATCACGTTGCCCGTCACCAGCAGGCCCGCGCCGCCGCGCGCCCACGTGCGGTACAGCTCGGCGAGCTCGCGCGTCGGCGCGTTGCGGCGGTCGCCGAGCTGCTCGCTCAGCGCCGACTTCGCCAGCCGGTGCGGCAGCACAGCTCCACAGCGGAGCTTGAACGGTTCGGCCAGCAGGTCCCGGGCGGCTGTCATCGCGCTCCCGTCGTCGCAGCGAACTTACTCGCGGTAAGTCTACCCGAAAGTAGATACCGACGGTATGTCGGCTGACGGCGTGTTCCGGCACTAGGGTCTGGTGCCATGACGGCGATAGTGCAGAACCTGGTCACGTCGGGCGTGTTCGAGCTCGACGGCGGCAGCTGGGACGTGGACAACAACGTGTGGATCGTCGGCGACGACTCGGAGGTGATCGTGATCGACGCGGCGCACGACGCCGACGCGATCGCCGACGTGGTCGGGGAACGCGCCCTGCGCGCGATCGTCTGCACCCACGCGCACAACGACCACGTGAACGCCGCGCCCGCGCTCGCCGAGCGCACGGGCGCCCCGATCCTGCTGCACCCCGACGACCGCGTGGTGTGGAACCTGACCCACCCCGACCGCGCCCCCGACGGCGACCTCACCGACGGCCAGACGATCACCGTCGCCGGCACCGACCTGACGGTGCTGCACACGCCGGGCCACGCCCCGGGCGCCGTGTGCCTCTACGCACCGGACCTCGGCGTGCTCTTCACCGGCGACACGCTCTTCCACGGCGGCCCCGGCGCCACCGGCCGGTCCTATTCGGACTACCCGACGATCGTCAGGTCCATCCGGGAGCGGCTGTTCGCCTTGCCGGACAGCACTTCCGTGCGCACGGGTCACGGCGAGGGCACGACGGTCGGCGAGGAACGGGCCGCGTCGAACGACTGGTCGGAGGCCTAGCCCAAGCGCGCCAACGCGTTCGCCGAGCGACTGCCCGGTTCGGCGTGGTAGATCAGCACGGTCCACTCCCCACCGGGCACGTTCAGCAGTTCCCGGCCCAGTGTCAGCTCTCCGGCCACGGGGTGGCGGAACACCTTGCGCGGCGCGGCCGTGGTCCGGACGTCGTGGCGCGGCCACAGCCGCGCGAAGTCCGGGCTGGCCGCGGTGAGCTCGGCGATCAGCTCGTCCAGCCCTGGGTCCGGCACAGCGGTGCGGGCGCGCACCATCGCGGTCACGTTGCGCGCCATGGCTTCCCAGCCCGGGTGCAGCTGCCGGACCCAGGGGTCGAGGAAAACCGCCCGCGCGAGGTTCGTGCCCAGCCGGTACATCGGCGCGAGCGCGACGGCGAGCGGGCTGGCGGCGAGCACGTCCATCCGGTGGCTCCACGCCACCGCGGGCGCGGCGTTGCGCTCCACCAGCTCCCGCGCCCCTCGCGGCAGCTCCCCGCGCTTCGTCCGCGGCGGCGCGACGAGCCGGTGCAGGTGCGCCGCGCCGTCTTCGTCGAGCTTCAACGCCCGGGCGAGCGCGTCGAGCACCTGCGCCGACGGGTGCCGGTCGCGTCCCTGCTCGAGGCGCACGTAGTAGTCGACGCTGACGCCTGCCGCGGCGGCCAGCTCCTCCCGCCGCAGCCCCGGCACGCGCCGCTCGCCCGCGTCGGGCAACCCGACGTCGGCGGGGCTGACGAGGGCCCGGCGGGCGCGCAAGAAGTCGCCGATCGAGTTCACGGCTCCACGGTAATCGCGGGTAGCCCTGTCACGGCCTGGCCGGGTTCGCCGGGTTCGGCGAGGCTGCCGATCATGACCATCGCTCTCGTCAGCGGCGCCAACAAGGGCCTCGGCCGCGAAATCGTCCGCGGCCTCGCCCAGGTGGCGCCACCGTGTACCTCGGCAGCCGCGACCTCACGCTCGGCGAACAAGCCGCCGCCGAACTGGCCGCCGAAGGCCTCGCCGTGACCCCGGTCCGCCTCGACGTCACCTCCGCCACCGACATCGACGCGGCGGCCCGCCTCCTCGAAGACCGCCACGGTCGGCTCGACGTGCTCGTGAACAACGCCGGCGCCCGCTTCTCCGTCGAACCCGCCGACCTCACCGCCGAAGCGCTGCGCCGAGCCTTCGAGACGAACCTGTTCAGCGTCGCCGCGACGACCCACCGCCTGCTCGGCCTGCTGCGCGCCGCGGACGCTCCCCACGTGGTCAACGTCGCCAGCACCACGGCGTCACTGGCCCTCACCACCACCGCCGATTCGAAGTTCACCGCCGCCACCGACATCATCGCCTACGCCTCCTCGAAGGCGGCGCTCGTGATGCTCACCGTCCGCTACGCCACCACCTTCCGCGCCGACCCGGCCTACGCGCACTTCCACGTGAACGCCGTGACGCCCGGCCACGTCGCCACCGACCTCAACGGCCACACCGGCCCGCGCACCGCCGCCGAAGGCGCCCGTGTGGTCCTCGACCTGGTCGCCCAGGGCGCCGCCGCGCCGACCGGCACGTTCCTCAACGAAGACGGGCCGGTTCCCTGGTGACTCTGTCGATCCGGCGGAGAAGGCGACGGTCTCGCGGTAGCCGCACTCCCGCGGGTCACAACTCCCGGCTCACCACGCTGAACCGGCGCACCGTCGTGAACCCCAGCCGGTGGTTCACGTCCGCCATGTGCGTGTTGGCCGCCCCGGTGGAGGTCCACACCTGCTCGGCTTCCCGCTTGTCCGCGGTGAACCACCGCAGCATCGCCGCCTTCATCGCCAGGCCGAGGCCGTGTCCACGGTGCGCGGCGAGCACAACGGTGTCGCCCTGGGTCAACCGCTCGGGTCGCCGTGGTCGTGTATCCAGCTCCGTCAGGCCCGCGACCTCCCCGTGCGCGTCGATCGCGACGACGGTCCGGTACTCGATGCCGCGCTCGCGGTAGGCGGCCTCGATCCGGCGGACGCGGTCCACGGACCAGTCCGGCGCGGCCAAGCCGGATTCGCCGAGCGGGGCATCGCCGATGGCGCCGCGGGCCTTCGCGTACACCTCGACGAGGCCGGCCGGAGCTTCGCCGACCCAGCGCACCAGCCGGTACCCCTCGGGCACGGCGACGTCCCACCGCCGGCGGTCGACGTCGTCGAGCTCCAGGATCTGCAGCACCGTGGTGTGCACGAACCGGAAACCGAGCCCGCGGACCCAGCTCTCACCGGGGCCGCCGAGGGTGACGTTCCAGCCCTCCAGCCGGGTTCGGCCGCGGTCCCGCAGCACGGGTTGCAGCGCGTGCAGCAACGCCGTGCCGATGCCCCGCCGGCGCAGGTCCGGGTGCACGGTGAGGCGCACGAAGGCGAGGTGCTCGTTGCCGTCGACCGGCAGGTTCGCGATCGCCCTGGCGGCGAGGCGGCCGTCGCGGCGCGCCGTCCACACGAGCTGCTCACCGAGCTGCACCTGCGGTTCGCGCAGCTCGGAGATCGTCCCCTGCCTGGTCGGTGCGGGCAGCTCCGGGTGGTCGAGCCGGTGGGCCGAGAGCCGCAGGTCGTGGAGCTCGTCCCAGTCGGCGTCGCTCGCCCGGTCCACGTCGAACGGCCTCACGTCGAGCATCGGTCTCCCCCCGAAGTCGCCGCTCCCGGTTTATCACGGAAGCGGCGCGCCGGGGCGGAGCGCTGACCTACCGGACCAGCCGCGGCGCCACCGGCTCCGCGCGAACCCGCGATTTCGCCTCGGCCACCAACGCGCCGGCCCACTCCTGCAGCCCGGCCACGTCGATGCCGTGCGGTGGCGAAGACCGGAACGGCTCGAGGTTCGACGCGCCCCGCTCCAGCAGCGCCACGGCGCCCTTGCCGTTGCCGCGCAACGCGTGCGTCATCCCGACCGCCAGCTGGGCCAGGCCGCGCCAGAGTTCGCGTTCCGGGCCGTCGGTGGATTTCCACGCGTCTTCGAAGACTTCGTGGGCGTGGAAGGGCCGGCCGTCGTCGAGGAGCCGCTGAGCTTCGGCCAGCGTCTGCGCCGGCGCGCGAACGATGCCCTCGGGCTGGCGGTCGACGCCGGAGGCGCCGTAGGGCAGGGGGCGGCCCAGGCCGTCGCGGGGACGGGCGTTGCGGGCGCGCCCCGATTCGTCGCGATCACGGGCGGGCACGCCGACATTGTTCCACGGGCCACGCCGGGTTCGCGTCACACGCGTGAGCCACGTAGTCTGGGGACTCGTGCGCTTTCTCGATGGGCACGTGCCCGCTCACGACTTGACCTACGACGACGTCTTCCTCCTGCCCAACCGTTCGGACGTGGAATCGCGCTTCGACGTCGACCTGTCCACGGTGGACGGCACCGGCGCGACGATCCCCGTGGTGGTGGCCAACATGACGGCCGTCGCCGGGCGGCGGATGGCCGAGACCGTCGCGCGCCGCGGCGGGCTGGTGGTGCTGCCGCAGGACGTGGACACCGCGGCGGTCGCCGAGATCGTCACGTGGGTGAAGAGCCGCCACACCGTGTGGGACACCCCGCTCGTGCTGACCGGCGGTGACGCCGTCGCCGACGCCCTCAACCTGGTCCACAAGCGCGCCCACGGCGCCGTCGTCGTGGTGGACGACAACGGCCGGCCCGTCGGGATCGTCGACGAAGCCGCCTGCGCGGGCGTCGACCGCTTCGCGCGCCTCGCCGAGATCGCGCAGCCCGCGGCGGTCGCCGTGCCGCTGGACACGCCGCCGCGCGAGGTGTTCGACCTGCTGCACGACCACGGCGCGCGCCTCGCGCTGGGCCTGGATGCCGAGGGCCGCCTCGCGGGTGTGCTGACCAGCGCCGCCACCCTGCGCGCGGGCATCTACACGCCGGCCGTCGACGCCGGGGGCAAGCTGCGCGTAGCCGCCGCCATCGGGGTGAACGGCGACGTCGCCGCCAAGGCCGAGGCCGTGCTGACCGCGGGCGTCGACACGCTCGTCGTCGACACCGCCCACGGGCACCAGGAAAAGATGATCTCCGCGCTGAAGGCCGTGCGTTCGGTGTCGCCGCGGGTTCCGATCGTCGCGGGCAACGTCGTCACGGCCGAGGGCACGCGTGACCTCATCCACGCGGGCGCGGACGTCGTGAAGGTCGGCGTCGGCCCGGGCGCCATGTGCACCACGCGCATGATGACCGGCGTCGGCCGGCCGCAGTTCTCCGCCGTCGCCGAGTGCGCCGCGGCCGCGCGCGAGCTGGGCAAGCACGTCTGGGCCGACGGCGGCGTGCGGCACCCGCGCGACGTCGCGCTGGCCCTGGCCGCGGGCGCGTCGGCCGCGATGGTGGGCTCCTGGTTCGCCGGCACCCACGAATCCCCGGGCGACCTGCGTTACGACGAGCAGGGCCGGCCGTACAAGGAATCGTTCGGCATGGCGTCGAAGCGCGCCGTCGGCGCCCGCACGCGCACGGACAACGGCTTCGACCGAGCCCGCAAGGCCCTGTTCGAAGAGGGCATCTCGACCTCGCGCATGGCGCTGGACCCCACTCGCCCCGGTGTGGAAGACCTGCTCGACTCGATCTGCTCGGGCGTGCGGTCTTCGTGCACGTACGCGGGCGCGCGCACGCTCGAAGAGTTCCACGAGCGCGCCCTGCTGGGTGTCCAGTCGGCCGCCGGTTTCGCCGAGGGCCGCCCCCTGCCGTCCGGCTGGTGACCTCGCCGGCCCGGGTGGCTTCAGCGCTTCGCGAAGAACACCCGGGCCGACCACGGCGCCCACAGCAACGCCACCACCAGCAGCTGCACCGCGGCCACCACCGGCACCACCGCGTGGAACATCGGCGACGACGTCCACGACACCGCGCCGAACCCCACGGACAGCAGCTGCGAGACGGTGGTCAGCCGGCGCGTCCACGGCCGGCCGCTCGCCAGCAGCCACACCAGCACTGCGCACAGCACCAGCAGCACGCCGTGAAAAACGGTCGCCGCCAGCAAGGCGGCGGCCGCGGATTTGTCGATCTCAGCCGCGGCGAACGAGGGGTGCCCGGCGGCGATTTCGTCACGCAGCGTCGACCTGGCCGCCCACATCACCACTGGTACGACCAGGTGACTGAGGCCGACGAGAACCAGCAGCGCCTGCGCCGGCCGGACCGGCGCCGGCGCAACCGTCCGCGGTTCAACCACTCGCGTCACGGTTTCCCTCCCCCTGCCTGCCGCGGCGCCACCGCGGCCCCGGCTGCGCCGTCGTCCCCTCCCCACGCTCGGCCCACGCCTGGTTGAGCCGGGTGACCAGCTCCGTCGCCTTGACGACGTCCTCGTCCGGCCAGTCCGCGACGACCTCGGCGAACACCGCCGCCCCGGCCCGCACGGTCGTGTCGATCTCGGCCCGCCCGCGCTCGGTCGGCGTGACCAGGAAGGTCCGCGAATCGTGCGGATCCGCCGCCACGGCGATCTGCCCGGCCTGCTCCAGCGCCGTCAGGTGCCGGCTCGTCGCCGATGCCGTCAGCCCCAGTTCCGCCGCGATCGCGCTCGGCCGCAGCGGGCCCTGAGCCGCGACCAGGCCCAGCACGCGCACCCTCGTCAGGTCCAGGCGGCGGGAGATCCGGCGGTGCCCCTGCTCGATGAGCTCCATGACCGCCCGGGCGAGCTCCGCCCGATCGTTTCGTTGCGACACGAAACGAGTTTACCCCAAAAAGAGCTCCCCCGGGCGGAATCCCCGGGGGAGCTCTTCACGAGCGGGATCAGCCGTGGTCCTCCAGCATCTCCGTCACCAGCGCCGCGATCGGCGAGCGTTCGGAGCGGGTGAGCGTGATGTGGGCGAACAGCGGGTGGCCCTTGAGCTTCTCGATCACCGCCGAGACGCCGTCGTGGCGCCCGACGCGCAGGTTGTCGCGCTGGGCGACGTCGTGGGTGAGGACGACGCGCGACGCGGTGCCGAGGCGGGAGAGCACCGTGAGCAGCACGTTGCGCTCCAGCGACTGGGCCTCGTCGACGATCACGAACGAGTCGTGCAGCGAACGGCCGCGGATGTGCGTCAGCGGGAGCACCTCGAGCATGCCGCGGTCGAAGACCTCGTCGAGCACGTCCTGGCTGACCAGCGCGCCGAGCGTGTCGAACACGGCCTGCGCCCACGGCTGCATCTTCTCGCTCTCGGACCCGGGCAGGTAGCCGAGTTCCTGGCCGCCCACCGCGTAGACCGGGCGGAACACCACGACCTTGCGGTGCTGCCGCCGCTCCATCACGGCCTCGAGCCCGGCGCACAGCGCGAGCGCCGACTTGCCCGTGCCCGCGCGACCGCCCAGGGAGACGATGCCGACGTCGGAGTCGAGCAGCAGATCCAGCGCCACGCGCTGCTCGGCGGAGCGGCCGTGCAGGCCGAACGCCTCGCGGTCGCCGCGAACCAGGCGGATGCGCTTGTCGGCCGTCACGCGGCCGAGGGCGCTGGAGCTGCCGGCGAGCAGCCGCAGGCCGGTGTGGCAGGGCAGTTCACCCACTTCCGGCAGGCCGAACTCGACCGGGTCGACCGTGTTGCCCGCGAAGAGGCTGTCGATCAGCTGTTGCGGGGCGTCCACGTCGGCCATGCCCGTCCAGCCCGACGGGGTGACCTCCTGCGCGCGGTACTCGTCGGCGTCGAGGCCGACGGCCCCCGCCTTGACCCGCAGCGGGATGTCCTTCGTCACCAGCGTGACCGACGGCCGTTCCACCGCGAGGTTGAGCGCGCACGCGAGGATGCGGTGGTCGTTGGAGTCGGTCCGGAAGCCCACCGGCAGCACCGACGGGTCCGTGTGGTTGAGCTCCACCTGCAGGGTGCCGCCCAGGTCGCCGATGGGGATCGGCGCGTCGAGGCGGCCGTGCTTGAGCCGCAGGTCGTCGAGCAGCCGGAGCGACTCGCGGGCGAACCAGCCGAGCTCGGGGTGGTGGCGCTTGGCCTCCAGTTCACTGATGACGACCAGGGGCAGGACGACCGCGTGTTCGGCGAACCGGGTCACCGCCCACGGGTCGGAGAGCAGCACGGACGTGTCGAGCACGTAGGTGAACTGCCCGGATTGGGGCGAGATCGAGGCTTTCTCCGGGGCCGAAGCACCGGTCGAAGAACGGCCAGAGGCCTTGCGGGGTGAACGCTGCGCAGTCACGACGGCATCTCCCTCGAGGGCGTGTGCACCCCACGCCCGCACTCGCTGGGCCGGGCACCTCCCTGGCTGGGTCCGCACTCCCTGACGCCGGCTGCGTCAGCGGGCACGGCCACGAGGGCCGGGTGCCGGCCCCCTCGTGCATCGTGTGAGCGGCTTCGCCGCCCCCTCGATCAACGCCACGACCAGGGCCTCCCGCGAGAACCCGCACGGAACGCGAGCCCTCACCTCCGGAAGGTACCGACGGATCGCGAATCGTGCAGGCAGCCACACAGGTGATTCGCCAACTCGTCATCTCACGGTCGGTCGACCGACACGGACACCCCGTGACTGTCACGCAGCGTGAGCGGGACGGGCGAACGGGGGATCACGCGGCGGGATGATCTCTGAAAAAAGATCACCGAGTGCGTCCGAAAGATCAGCGGAAAGGCTTGTACCACGGGGCGGAGCGGAATGCATTTCGCGTCCTGAACACTGAACCGGTCCGAGTGAACCAGGCCTTTTCGGGCTCACACAATGGGAGTACCCAGCGGTCAATTCGGCGGCGGAGAAGGTAATTTTCTCACTGCGGGACACACCACCGGAAACTTCGGTGCCCCGGATCCCAGGTATCTCTACTTAGGAGTGTGCGAAGTGCTGAAGAAGGCTGGAATCGTCGCCGGTGCCGCCGCGGGCCTGATGATGATCGGCGGGACGGCGTTCGCCTCGCCGGCGGACCACGGCTACACCCCCGACCCGACGTTCGGCGACGCCTACGCCACCTTCATCGAAGGCGGCGGCGCGCTGGGCTACGGCGCCGCGTCGCTGGTCGCCGGCGCCTACACGGGCATCGCCACCACCCCGGCGCTGATTGCCCACTCGCTGGAGCACCACGGCTGATAGCCGCGGCAGACGAAGGAAGGGCCCCGGAGTTGCGACTCCGGGGCCCTTCCTTCTGTGCTGTGCGGACAGTGCTGTGCGGACAGTGCTCTGTGGACTTCCCGCCGGTCGTCGGCGCCCGAGCGGCTGTGCTCAGGTGCCGAAGCGGCGGTGGCGCCAGGCGTAGTCGCGCATCGCGCGCAGGAAGTCGACGCGCCGGAATGCGGGCCAGTACGCCTCCGTGAACCAGAATTCCGAATGCGCCGACTGCCACAGGAGAAAACCGGAAAGCCGCTGTTCGCCCGAAGTTCGGATAATGAGGTCCGGATCGGGCTGGCCCGACGTGTACAGGTGCTCCGAGATGTGGTCCACGTCGAGGATCTTCGCCAGCTCGCGGATCGACGTGCCCTCGTCGGCGTGCTGGAGCAGCAGCTTGCGCACGGCGTCGGCGATCTCCTGCCGCCCGCCGTAACCGACGGCGACGTTCACCTCCATGCCGCGCCGGCCCTCCGTGCGCGCCGCCGCGGCCGTCAGCTTCTGCGCCACCTCGAGCGGCAGCAGGTCCAACGCCCCCACGATGCGCAGCCGCCACGGCACCTCGGGCGCGGCGAGCTCGTCGGTGACGTCGGTGATGATCTTCAGCAGCGGCTCGAGCTCGTCCGGGTCGCGGTTGAGGTTGTCGGTGGACAGCAGCCACATCGTGACGACCTCGACGTCGGCCTCGCGGCACCAGCTGAGGAAGTCGGCGATCTTCTTGGCGCCCGCGCGGTGCCCGTCGGCCACGTCGGTGA
This sequence comes from Amycolatopsis sp. NPDC051903, assembly GCF_044452505.1. NCBI lineage: Bacteria > Bacillati > Actinomycetota > Actinomycetes > Pseudonocardiales > Pseudonocardiaceae > Amycolatopsis > Amycolatopsis sp. NPDC051903. The sequence continues at coordinate 21,073 of NZ_JBITBT010000013.1, forward strand.
ACCCGGCTTCACGCGCCCACCTGCGGTTTCCGTCGAGCATGATCGCGATGTGCCGCGGATGTCGACCCGCCGCCTGCTGGATCAGGCGGCGACCGTAGACGCTGTAGACGACGTCGGACAGGAAAGACCGGAGGCTCACGTGGCCCGAGCCTACGCACCCCCGGGTCACACGTGTGACTCGCCACGGGGGGTGGCGAAAAACCTACGCTGCCGTAACCTGGGGCTGGTGAGCGTGACGACCGAACCCCCACCGTCCGGCCCTGCGCCCGTGGACACCCGCCCGCGCCTGCGGGGGCACATCCACTTCTGGTCCTTCTTCGGCGCCGTCGCCGGCACCGCCGCACTCGTCAGCCTGGCCGCTTCGACCGTTTCGCCCCTGGCCGCCCTCGCGACCTCCGTGTACGGCCTCACGGTGCTCGGCGTGTTCGGCGTGAGCGCCCTGTACCACCGCCGCCTGTGGAGCCCGCGCGCGTACAAGTGGATGAAGCGCGCCGACCACTCGATGATCTTCCTGTTCATCGCCGGCACGTACACCCCGTTCACCCTCCTGGCCATGTCGAAGCCCACCGGCTACGTCATCCTCGCCATCGTCTGGGGCGGTGGCTTGCTCGGCGTGGCGATGAAGATGCTGTGGCCGCACGCCCCGCGCTGGCTCGGCGTGCCGATCTACATCGCCCTGGGCTGGGTGGCCATCTTCGTCATGCCGGAACTCGCCCGCCACGCGGGCGTCGCCGCCCTCGTCCTGCTCTGCGTCGGCGGCCTCTTCTACACCCTCGGCGCCGTCTTCTACGCGACGAAGTGGCCGAACCACTGGCCGGAGACCTTCGGGTACCACGAGTACTTCCACGCGTGCACCGTGCTGGCGGCTGCGTCGCATTACATCGCGATTTGGTTGGCCCTGTACGCCTAGCTCGGGTTTTTTTCGGGGGGGGGTCAGTGGGCATGTTCAGCAACAGGAGGCAGCGGGCGTGGACGTCGCGCAACCTCGATCGGCGAGCGGGATACGAATTCCGAGACATGATCGACCTGCCCGGCTGGGAAAGTCAAAGCATCTGGGGCTGGGACGACCCGTGCGGCAGCTTCTTCGCCCAGCTTTGGCGCAATGGCAACCGCGAGGACACCCCTGATCTCTGGTTGAGCGGCGTGAACACTCGCTACGCCGATACTTCGTGCATCCTCGTCGAAATCGTCCAACGGACTGGCGAGGACCCGGCCGCAGTCACTGCGGCGCTCGGGCTTGCTGATCGGAAACCGCGGCTCCGCCCCGACGCCGAAGCCATGGCGCTGCTGCACAAGGCCGTGCCGAAAGAGAAGACGCCGCTGGCGCGCGGCGCGATTCACGCTCTCGGCTGGGCCCAAGGCCTCGTTCCCACCACGCCCGTGAGCAGGAACGACTGGTCAGGCCCCCGCCCCACAGCCGACCAAATCCATGCCGAACACCAGCTCGCCACCGGACGCCTTCACCTGCCGGGCGGTGGCGACGCCTGCCTCTCTGGCATCGACGCCGCTCTCTGGTGGCTGCTCCGCCACAACGACGACACCTGGTTCCTTTAGATGTCGGCAAGTCGTCGCGAGTGAACAGGGCACGCCCAAGTCGGAACTACCTCAGCAAGAACAACACGGCCACGCCCACGGTTCCCCGGCTGACGAGAACCAGGAGTGCGTAGCGAAGAGTCGTTGCCCAGCCGGCTTTGGCGGCGGTGAGCAGGGTGGCGTGGCTGGTCCCCCGAGTGGCGGTCAAGGCCAGGACCTTCCGGTGGGTGCGGGTTGGACCCCCTCCCCCAGGTGACGTGAGGAAAACGTCACCTCGCCGAAGGGTAGCGGGGACGCGGGAGGCGGACGAGCGGCCGATCAGGTGGCGTCGCGCCGGCGGGTGGCGGAGAAGCCGTTACGCCGCCCGTCATCGCGCGCGAGGTCGGCCGCGGGTCGCCGCACGCTTCCCATGCGGTCAAACGCCACTTCGACGTCGCGTCCAGGCAGTACCGGGTCAGCTCTGCAGCATGGGTGCGGCCAGGAACTGCTCCGGGATCGCGAAGGCGTCCACGAGTGTCCTGGCGTGCGAGCGCAGTTCGGCGCACAACCCGTTCACCGCGGCGGTCACGGCCTTGGATCGGGACGACGTGAGGCGCCCGTGTTCCAGGAACCACGCGCGGTCGTCCTCGATGGCCGACAGCGCGTACAGGTCGCAGACGCGGGTGAGCAGCGCCTTGGCCTCGGGGTCGGCGCAGGCGTCGACGGCGCGCGCGAACGCTTCCAGCACAAGGCGTTCCACGTGCACGCGGCCGGCGGCCAGCACGTGGTCCTGCGCGGCGTTGAAGACGCCGAAGGGGTCGTCGGCCGCCTTGCGGAGGCGGTTGGCGACGCCGTCGAGCACGTGGCCCTCGCGGTCTTCGAACAGTTTCAGCTGCCACTCGCGGTCGAACAGCACCTCGGCGTCGTCGGATTCCGTGAGGCGTTCGATGACCTTGCGCGCGGACGTACGCTCCAGCACCGCGTCCACGAGCTGCTCCGCGACGAACCGCGCTGTCGCAAGTGGACTGAGGTCCGCGAAATGCTCTTTGTACTGCGTCAGCAGGCCTTTCGCGACGAGCTGCAGCAGCACTGTGTTGTCACCTTCGAACGTGGTGAACACGTCGGTGTCGGCTTTCAGGCCGGCCAGCAGGTTTTCCGACAGGTAGCCGGCGCCGCCGCAGGCCTCGCGCGCGGCTTGGATGGTCTTGGTCGCGTGCCAGGTGTTCGCGGCCTTCAGCCCGGCGGCGCGCGACTCCAGCTCGCGCTGCTCCTCCTCCGGCGCGTCCGGCGCGATGTCGTGCAGCTTCGCGACGAGTTCCTCCTGCGCGAAGTGCAGCGCGTACGTCTTCGCTAGCGCGGGCAGCAGTTTCCGCTGGTGGCCGAGGTAGTCGAGGATCACGACCTCGTCGCCGCCGGGGCGCTTGAACTGCCTGCGCAGCTCGCCGTAGCGCACGGCCAGCGCCAGCGCCCGTTTCGTCGCACTTCCCGCGCTGCCGCCGACGCTCACCCGGCCGCGGATGAGCGTGCCGAGCATGGTGAAGAAGCGCCGGCCGTCGCTTTCGATGGGGCTGGTGTACGTGCCGTCCTCGGCGACGTCGCCGAAGCGGTTCAGCAGCGCTTCGCGCGGGACGCGCACGTGGTTGAACGTCAGGCGGCCGTTGTCGACGCCGTTGAGGCCGGCCTTCGGGCCGCAGTCTTCGATCGTGACGCCGGGCAGCGCGGTGCCGGCGTCGTCGCGGATCGGGACGAAGAACGCGTGCACACCACGGGATTCGCCGCCGGTGATCAGCTGCGCGAAGACGACGGCGGCGTGGCCGTCGCGCGCCGCGTTGCCGATGTATTCCTTGGTGGCGCCCGGATCCGGGCTGTGGACGACGAACTCCCGCGCCGCCGGGTCGTACGTGGCGGTGGTGTGCAGGTGCTGCACGTCGGAGCCGTGGCCGTGCTCGGTCATGGCGAAACAGCCGAGCAGGTCGAGGTCCATGATGCGGCGCAGGTACTTCGCGTGGTGGCGTTCGGTGCCGAGCAGCTGCACGGCGCCGCCGAACAAGCCCCACTGCACACCGGCCTTGACCATCAGCGACAGGTCACCGAGGCCGAGCATCTCGAACGACATCACCGAACCGCCGACGTCGCTCTTGCCGCCGTAAGCGCGGTCGAACCCCAGCGCGGGCCGATCGGTGGTGGCGAGTTTTTGGAGTTGTTCGAGCACTTGCGCGCGGTGCGCCTCGACGTCGAGGGCCACCGGGTCGCGGAAGTCCTCGGCCGCCATCTGGGCGCGCACGCCGCGCCGCAGCTCGGCCCAGCGGCCGTCGAGGACGGCGGTCAGCGCGTCCGGGTCCACCTTCGCGGGAACAGCAGGGATGTCCACGGGTCCTCCTCGCTACTCACTGGTAAGCCTGCCCCACGCGAGGGGGTCGTCGCAGGTCGAGGTGACGAGGAAGACTCGATCGTTTGGCGTCCGCCGCACCGGGGAAAGACGGCGGCGATGGGTTCGCAAGTCACCGCCACGTGGGTTTCGGCGATCGGCAGCGCCGGGTCCTTGCTCGGGTTCGCTTCGTACGTGTGGATCATGCTGCTGAACCGCAAGGACCAGCCCGAGGTGCGGCAGCAGGAACAGGCGCAGTCCGTGTCGGCGCGGCTCGACGAAGGCTGCCGCCACGACCGGCGCGAGGACTACGTCGTGTGCGTCCACAACGGCGGCGACGCCCCGGCCTTCGACTGCTCGGTCACCGTCCACCGCCCCGACGAGGACACCCCGCACCACCTGCGGCTCGCCATCATCCCACCCGGCTCGACCGCCGTGCGCGGCCTGCCCTTCGGCCACGCCCAGCTCCCCGCCGACGACCTGTACTCCACGGCCGCCGTCCCGTCCCTCTCCTTCACCGACAGCCACGGCGGCCACTGGGACCGCACCACGGAGGGCCTCCTGACTCGCGCGGACCGCCGCACCGTGCGCGGCCGGTGGCGAACGCGGGCGTGAGGGATTTTCGTGCTGGTGCGCGAACGGCCCCTTCCCGCCGCGTCGGCGATGCGGGAGGGACTTTCGCTTGGAGCTCGAGCGGTCCTTTCGCGCGCACGCGCGCGAGACGACCAGTCGCGCTGGTGCACGAACCGTCCCCTCGCGCCGTGCTCAGCGGGCCAATTCACCTCACGCGCGCCGCCGTAGAGCCAGCCGAAAACCGCCCTCGACGACGAGAAACATTTATGCGGGTCACGGAAGGTCCCCTCGCGCACAAACGCACGAAGGGACCCTCGCGACACAGCGCGAGAGACCCACTCACACAACTCGCTGGCGCAGAGCCCACGGAATCCCGCCCGCAACGGCACGAGTGGGACTGTCGCACCTGCGCGCGAACGGTCCCTTCGCGCAGCGCACCACAGTCAAGTCGCACACCAGCGCGCGCTCGAACGCCCGTCGGCGACCGTGCGAGGGGACCGTCCGCGCCGGCGCACGAACGCTCCCGTCGCGCCGCGTCGGCGATGCGGGAGGGACTCTCGCTTGGAGCACGAACGGTCCCTTCGCGCGCACGCGCGCGAAAGGACCCATCGCGACACAGCACCAGAGGTCCCTTCACACCACCGGCGGACGCAAAAACCGCCGACAGAACCCACCTACGACGC
>NZ_JBITBT010000013.1:26304-130645 GCF_044452505.1 Amycolatopsis sp. NPDC051903
ACGCCATGAGCGACTCTCGCGCCGGTGCACGAACGGTCCCCTCACGCCGCGTCGGCGATACGGGAAGGACTCTCGCTCGGAGCACGAACGGTCCCCTCACGCACATGCACGAAGGGACCCCGCGCGACCCAACACCAGAGGTCCCTTCACACCACTGGCCGACGCAAACCCGCCGACAGAACCCACCTACGACGCCATGAGCGACTCTCGCGCCGGTGCACGAACGGTCCCCTCACGCCGCGTCGGCGATACGGGAAGGACTCTCGCTCGGAGCACGAACGGTCCCCTCGCGCGCACGCGCGCGAAAGGAACCAGTCGCGCTGGTGCACGAACGGTCCCCTCACGCACAGCTGCACGAAGGGACCCATCGCGACCCAACACGAGAGTCCCCCTCACTCAGCCCAGGTCGGGGCCCTTCGAGCGCAGGTCGTCGACCTTGGACATGGCTTCGCGGAGTTCGCCGAGCCACGTGTCGGCGTGTTGGCCGACCAGCCGGACGGCCCAGGAGAGCGCCTCGGAGCGCGAGCGGGCCACGCCGGCGTCCACGAGGGTGTCCAGGACCAGCCGTTCGGGCTGGCGCAGGCGGGTCATGACCGGCGCGGAAAGCGTCGTGAACAGCACTTTTGTGCCGCCCAGTTTGGCGCCCCACGCGACCTTGCGCTGGTAGCGGTGCTCGGCCTGCCGGGCGATCTCGATGCGCTCGTCGCGGGTGTCCTCGCGGAACCGGCTGATGCGTCCGTCCTCGGCGGCCGCGCGGGCGGCGTCGTCGGCGTAGTCGCCGGTCAGCGGGGGCAGGTCGCCCACGATGACGATCTCGTCGCGGTCAACGGCGACCTCCGGGCCGCCCGTGAACCAGTCGTCCGGGAGGCGCCCGGCGAACCAGGCGGGCGCGTCCTCCGCCGACGGCGCCTCGCCCTGCTGCCAGCCGCCGCGGCCCTTCCAACCTCGTCCCATGTGTCCCACCTCGAAGTGCGCGTACATGTCTCTCGCCTCCGCGATTACATGATTACATCGCTACTCAAGCTACGCCGAAAACAACCGGGGGAAACCCGTGTTCACCAGGGGCGGAACTCAGCGGGACTCAGCGGAACTCAGCGGCCGAGCTGCTCCACCAGCTCGGCGGCCCCCGTCACCGGCCGGTCGCACACGTAACCCCGGCAGACGTACGCGGCGGCGGCCCCGTCGACGAGCGGCCGATCCGCCAGCAGCGGCACACCCTCAGCGTCCGGAGAGCCGCCCAGCACCACGCCACCGCCGTGCACGTGCCGGGCCGCGGCCGTCACCAGCGCCGCCCGATCCGGACCGACGACCGCCACCTGCACCGGCCCCGACTGCGCCGCTTCCGCCACCGACAGCCAGTGCCCGGCGAACCGCGGCGCGCGCGAAGCCAGCAGGCCCGCGCGGTTCAGCGCCGCGTCCGCCGCCGAGCGGTACCGCGCGGCCTGGTCGTAGCCGGCCAGCGCCGAAGCCGTCAGCAACGCCCCGGCCAACGCCGACGCACCCGCCGGGCTCGCGTTGTCCGTCGGGTCGCCAGGCCGCTGCACCAGCGCTTCCGCGTCGTCCGCGGTGTCGTGGTAGGCGCCTTCGGCGGAAGCCGAGAAGTGCGCCAGCGCCACGTCCAGCAGTTCGGTCGCCGCCGTCAGCCACCGCGGCTCGCCCGTCGCCTGGTGGAGCGCGAGGAGCCCGTCGGCCAGGCACCCGTAGTCCTCCAGCACGCCGGCCGGCACGCCGACGACGCCGGCGCGGGAACTGCGCCGCAACCGCCCGTCGACGAGGTGGACGTCGAGCAGCAGCGAAGCCGCGGCCCGCGCCAGCTCGATCCACTGTGGACGCTCCAGCGCGACGCCGGCCTCGGCGAGCGCGGTGATCGCGAGCCCGTTCCACGCGGTCACCACCTTGTCGTCCCGCGCGGGCTGCGGTCGCGTCGACCGGGCGGCCAGCAACGCCGAACGAACGCGCTCGAACCGCTCGGCGTCGTCCGGATCCCCGAGCAACTGCAGCGTCGACGAGCCCTTCTCGAACGTCCCGGACTCCGTGACGGAGAACAGCGAGGCCGCCCACTCCCCGTCGGCGTCGCCCAGCACTTCGCGCAGCTGCGCGGGCGTCCAGACGTACGTGAGGCCCTCGACGCCGTCGGTGTCCGCGTCGAGCGCGGCCGCGAACCCGCCTTGCGGCGTGCGCAGGTCCGTCTCGAGGAACCGCACGATCCCCTCGGCGATGCCGAGCGCGAACGAAGACCCGCGCCGCGCCAGGTGCGCGTAGACGCGCAGCAGCAAAGCGTTGTCGTACAACATCTTTTCGAAGTGCGGCACGATCCACCGCGCGTCCACGGAGTACCGCGCGAAGCCGCCGGCGAGCTGGTCGTGGATGCCGCCGCGCGCCATGGCCACGGCCGTCGACTCGGCGAGCGACAGCGCGTCGGCCGAGCCGGTGCGCTCGTGGTGGCGCAGCAGGAACTCCAGCACCATCGACGGCGGGAACTTCGGCGCCGTCCCGAACCCGCCGTGCTCCGGGTCCGCTTCGAAGGCGAGCTTCTCGGCCGCGGCGGCCAGGGCGCCGGCGTCGACGACGGACGCCTGCAGCGGGCCGCTCTGCTCGGTGAGGTGCCCGATCAGCCGCTTCGCTCCGTCGCGCAGGTCGTCCGGCCGCTCGGTCCACGCCTCGGCGACGGCGGCGAGCAGCTGCTGGAACGACGGGATCCCCGGCCGCGGGGAGGGCGGGTAGTAGGTGCCGCAGTGGAACGGCTCGCCGTCGGGGGTGAGGAAGCAGGTCATCGGCCAGCCGCCCTGGCCGGTCATGGCCTGGGTGGCGGCCATGTAGACCGCGTCGATGTCCGGCCGCTCCTCGCGGTCGACCTTGATGTTCACGAAGTGCGCGTTCATCAGCACCGCGGTGCCCTCGTCCTCGAAGGACTCGTGGGCCATCACGTGGCACCAGTGACACGCCGCGTAGCCGACCGACAGCAGGATCGGCACGTCGCGGCGCCGCGCCTCGGCCAGCGCTTCGGGCCCCCACTGCCACCAGTCAACGGGGTTGCCCGCGTGCTGCAGGAGGTACGGGCTGGTCGCGTCCGCCAATCGGTTCGCCATGCCACCAGGGTGGCACGGCGCCCGCGTCAGTCGGACTTGGCCTTGGCCGGATCGGCCGGCTGGGTCACCTTCTCCTCGGCCGGTGCGGCAGCGGTGTCCGCCTCGGGCTTCTCACCCGCTTCGTCCGCAGTGGCCTCTTCGTCACCGAAGCTGGCCGGCACCTTCTTCAGGTGCTTGCTCATCGACCGGACGAGGAACGCCACCGCGATCAGGAACAGGATCAGCACCAGGAAGCCGACGGGCGAGGACTTGCCGAAGTCCTCACCCTGACCGCCGTTGTCACCGCTGTCGGGCTGCTGGGCCAGGAACAGGGCCGACGCCGTCAGCGGGGCCACCGCGACGGCCGGCACACCGAAACTCATGGGCTCACCTTCTCCTTGATGCCGGCGAACAGATCATCCTCCGGCAGCGTGCTGTCCACCAGGGAGCGGTTCAGCTCGTACTCCTCGGTCGGCCACGTCTCGCGCTGGATCTCGAGCGGGACCGCGAACCAGCGGCTGGTCGGGTCGATCTGCGTGGCGTGCGCCTTCAGCGCTTCGTCGCGCACCTCGAAGTATTCACCGCACTCGATCCGGGTGGTCACCCGCTCCATGATGTCGGGTCGGTCCGGGTCCCAGGACTTGAGCCACTCCTCGTACGGCGAGGGCAGGCCGGCCTGCTTGAGGGCGGTGTCGAACGCGATCATCCGCGACCGGGAGAAGCCGTGCACGTAGTAGAGCTTGAGCGGCTGCCACGGGTCGCCGGCGCCGGGGAAGCGGTCGGCGTCGCCCGCCGCCTCGAAAGCCGCCATGGAGATCTCGTGCGTGCGGATGTGGTCCGGGTGCGGGTAGCCGCCGTTCTCGTCGTAGGTGACGAGCACGTGCGGGCGGAACTCGCGCACCACGCGCACCAGCGCCTCGGTGGACTCCTCGAGCGGCACGACCGCGAACGAGCCTTCCGGCACCGGCGGCAGCGGGTCCCCCTCGGGCAGTCCGGAGTCGACGAAACCGAGCCAGCGGTGCTGGACCCCCAGGATCTTCGCCGCGCGCGCCATTTCCTCGCGCCGGATCTCCGTGATGTTCGCCAGGACCTCGGGCCGCTCCATGGCCGGGTTGAGGATGCTGCCCGCTTCCCCGCCCGTGCACGTCACGACCATGACCTCGTGGCCCTCCGCGACGTACTTCGCCAGCGTGGCCGCCCCTTTGCTGGACTCGTCGTCCGGGTGCGCGTGCACCGCCATCAGACGCAGTTTTGAGTTGCGGTCGCTCGTCGTCAGCTCGTCAGCTCGCACCATGCTCTGAACGACCCTTTCGTGTGCCTTATTCCGTCGAACCCCGCCCCGGCTCCACGCCGCCGGAAGCGCTCGCGGATACTCGATGCGGTGGTGCCCCCAGGTTGGGCTCCCACCCATTGTCCCCACGGGTACGACAAGAACGACCGGAGGCCCGGACTTGCAGACCGGAGAGACCGCGACCACCGAGGGTGACGCCCGTCCGGCGCCGCCCGCGGACCGGTACGGCTCGCCCGCCAAGACCGGGTCGAAGCGCTGGAAACGCTGGGTTTTCGGCGTGGTCGCCGTGGTCGTGAGCTGCGCCGTGGCGTGGATCGCCTACGTCAACCTCGGCCAGGCGTCGATCGACGCCGAGCGCGTGGCGTTCGACGCCCGCCCGGGCAACGCGATGCAGATCACCATCAACGTCACGCGTGACGACCCCGACAAGCCCGGGGTGTGCATCGTGCGGGTGCGGGACAAATCGGGCGCCGAGAGCGGCCGCAAGGAAGTGCTGGTTCCCGCCGGGGCCGGCCACAGCAGAGTCAGCACGGTGGTGAAGAGCATCGGGGAACCGGTGACGGCCGACGTGTACGGCTGCTCGTACTCCATACCACGTTACATGTCAACCCCATAGCGGCCAACGGGGTGAAATGCGCGGTGGGCGTCCGCGCTGCGTGGAATGGACCGGCGTCGCTCTGTCGTGCCGTGATACGCTGATACACCAGCACGGCCCGAGGCGGGCCGTGTTTTTCCTTTATCTCAGCCGTGCGGGCGAGGTGTGCTCGTGCGGTGGCCGGCTTGTACACCCAAGCCTGGCAGGCCCAACGAGGAGATGGTGACCGTGAGCGACACCAAGGTGACCTGGCTGACTCAGGATGCCTACGACAGGCTCAAGCACGAGCTCGACGAAATGATCGAGAATCGTCCGGTCATCGCTGCGCGCATCAACGACAGCCGCGAAGAGGGAGACCTCAAGGAGAACGGCGGCTACCACGCGGCCCGCGAAGAGCAGGGCCAGGCCGAGGCGCGCATCCGCCACCTGCAGGAGCTGCTGCGCAGTGCGAAGGTCGGCGAAGCGCCGGAAGACGACGGCACCGCCGGTCCCGGCAAGGTCCTCACCGTGAAGTACGAGGGTGACGACGACGAGGAGAAGTTCCTGCTCGCCACCCGCGAAGAGGGCGCCGAGGGCTCGCTCGACGTGTACTCCCCCGAGTCGCCGCTGGGCAAGGCCCTGCTCGGCGCCAAGGAAGGCGAGTCGCGCGAGTACGAGCTGCCCAACGGCAAGACCATGAAGGTCACGCTCGTCAAGGCAGTGCCCTACAGCGAGAGCTGAGTCCCGCTTCCGCGCGTGCCCGGCCGTCGTGGCCGGGTGCGCGGAAACCGGTCTAGCGTGGCTCCCGGGACACCACTGGGAGGACACGATGAGCACGCTGCCGATGTGTCGCACCTGCGGCATGCAGTACCCGGAACCCCGTGCCGACTGCCCGATCTGCGAGGACGAACGCCAGTACGTCCCGCTCACGGGTCAGGCGTGGACCGACCTCGCGACGCTCCGGTCGAGCGGCGAGTACGAAGCTCGCATCGAGGAGCAGGGGCCGGGGCTCATCGGGATCGGGTCCACGCCGAAGTTCGCGATCGGCCAGCGCGCGCTGCTCGTGCGCGCCGGCTCCGGCAACTTCCTCTGGGACTGCGCCGCCTACGTCGACGACGCCGTGGTGCGGCGGATCACCGAGCTCGGCGGCATCACCGGCATCGCGATCAGCCACCCCCACTACTACTCGACGATGGTCGAGTGGGCGCACGCGTTCGACGCGCCGATCTACCTGCACGAGGGCGACCAGCAGTGGATCGGGCGGCCCGATCCGTCGATCCGGCTGTGGTCGGGCACCACGCTCGACGTGGCCGACGACCTGCGGCTGATCAACCTCGGTGTGCACTTCACCGGCGGTACCGTGCTGCACTGGCCGGCGGGTGAACAGGGCCGCGGGGCGCTGCTGTCGGGGGACATCGTGCAGGTGATCCCGGACCGCACGCACGTCGCGTTCATGTACAGCTACCCGAACCTGATCCCGGAGCGGCCGAGTGTCGTGCGCCGGGCGGCGGAGCTGCTCGAGCCGTACGCGTTCGACGCGATCTACGGCGCGTGGTGGGACGCGGTCGTGCGCCACGACGGGCACGAGGTCGTGCAGCGCTCGGCGAAGCGCTACCTCGCGCACGCGCTCGAAGCGTTCTAACCGCGCGCGGTGCGCTCCAGCAGCGGGCGCACCCGCGGCGGAACCGGTGTCGACAAGGCGATCGAGGTCGAGGTGCGCAGGACCCCGTCGACGCCGACGACGTCGTCGATCACCCGCTGCAGGTCGTCGTTGTCGCGCGCCACCAGCCGGACGAACAGGTCACCCTGCCCGGTCGTGGCGTGCACTTCGCACACCTCGTCGATGGCCGCGAGCGCCTCGGCCACGCTCCCGCGCCGGCCCTGGGCGATTTCGAGCACGGCGAACGCGGTGAGCCCGTAGCCCATCGCGGCGAGGTCGAGTTCGGGCGGGAAACCGCCGAGGATGCCGCGCTCGGTCAGCCGGTCGAGGCGCGCCTGCACGGTGCCGCGCGCGACACCGAGGCGGCGGGCGCATTCGAGCACGCCCAGCCGCGGCGAGTCGGTGAGCAGCAGCAACAGCCGGGCGTCGAGCGCGTCGAGCACCGTTTCCTCCCTGCGCAGGTTGTCCACGTTGACCGCAGCATACGGCTTCGCGCTGGGCAGATTGTGCAGCTAATTCGGTAACCATTGCTCATCTTGCCGCGGCGGACCCATGCTTGCCGACATGACCCACACCATGGATCCGCAGGGTGCGCTCGACGACGTCAGCTTCGACCAGCTCCGTCAGCTCGTGGGGCTCGTCGACCACGACGCCACGAACGACCCGTTCCCCGTCAAGGCTCTCGACGCGGTGGTGTTCGTCGCCGGCAACGCGACGCAGACCGCGTGGTTCTACCAGGTCGCGTTCGGCATGGAGCTCGTCGCGTACGCCGGCCCCGAAACGGGCCGGGTGGACAGCAAGGCGTTCGTGCTCAAGTCGGGCTCCGCGCGGTTCGTGATCACCGGCGGCGTGCGGCCGGACTCGCCGCTGCTCGACCACCATCGCCGCCACGGCGACGGCGTGCGCGACCTCGCGCTCGAGACGACGGACGTGGACAAGTGCGTCGAACACGCCCGCGCGCAGGGCGCGACGGTGCTCGAGGAGCCGCACGACGTCTCCGACGAGCACGGCACGGTGCGGATGGCCGCGATCGCGACGTACGGCGAGACCCGCCACTCGCTGATCGACCGGTCCCGCTACACCGGTGTGTACCTGCCGGGGTTCGAGCCGCGCGAGAGCGCCGTGAAGCGCCCCGCAGGTGCGCCGAAGCGGCTGTTCCAGGCCGTGGACCACTGCGTGGGCAACGTCGAGCTCGGCAAGATGGACTACTGGGTCGACTGGTACCACCGCGTGATGGGCTTCGTGAACATGGCGGAGTTCGTGGGCGACGACATCGCGACCGACTACTCGGCGCTGATGAGCAAGGTCGTGTCGAACGGCAACCACCGCGTGAAGTTCCCGCTCAACGAACCCGCTGTGGCGAAGAAGAAGTCGCAGATCGACGAGTACCTCGAGTTCTACGAGGGCGCAGGCTGCCAGCACATCGCGTTGGCCACCAACGACATCATCGCCACGATCACGGCGATGCGCGCCGCGGGCGTGGAATTCCTCGACACGCCGGACTCGTACTACGAGGACCCGGAGCTGCGCGCGCGGATCGGCGAGGTGCGCGTGCCGATCGAAACGTTGCAGGAGCACAAGGTTCTGGTCGACCGCGACGAAGACGGGTACCTGCTGCAGATCTTCACGAAGCCGATCGGCGACCGGCCCACGGTGTTCTACGAGCTCATCGAGCGCCACGGTTCGCTGGGCTTCGGGAAGGGCAACTTCAAGGCGCTGTTCGAGGCGATCGAGCGGGAGCAGGAGCGCCGGGGCAACCTTTGACAGCTGCCCGACCGGTTGCACTGATCGGTTGCGGCGACACAGGAAACCCGCTTTTCGTCGAGCTGTCAACCAAGTCTGGGCACGAGCGGCCCGTTCGCGACGAATCCGTCGCGAACGGGCCGTTCGCTACGTTCCGCCCCTGTTCGGGCACGTACAGTGGGTGGTCCGGTCCTTCGCCGGCTGGTTGACCCGGATGGCAAACTGGGCCGATCGGATCAATTCGGACCGGTCCGGAACCGGAGGCGGACTCGATCCGTCACTGTGGGGAAGTACAGCTCGAGAGGAATGGGGGCCCGATGTCCGACGGCGTCGACGCCAGCCAGCGGATGATCGACGGCTGGATGCAGCAGCTGCAGCAAACGGCTGCGCGCTACCAGGCGATGGCCGACCGCATGCAGGGCCAGACCGTCACGGAACGGGCCAAGGACGGCGCGGTCGAAGTGACCGTCGACGCCAAGGGACTGCTGAAGAACCTCGTGATCGCCGAGTCGGCCGGCGGCAAGCGGATGGCGGAGGTCTCGGCCGAGGTGATGCGGCTCGTGCAGAAGGCGCAGTCGCGGATTCCCGAGCTGCTGCACCAGGTTGCGACCGAAACGCTCGGCAGCGACGGCACCGGTGACAAGCTCGTGGCCGACGCGAAGAGCACGTTCCCGGAGCCGCCTCCGGAGGATCCGGCCGCGCCGGAGCCCGATCGTCTGCACCACTTCGGGCCCGAGGACACCGAGGCGCCGCCGCCCCCGCCGCGGCAGCAGACGCCACCACCGCCTCCGCCGCGTCGCCGCCGGCCCGACCCGAGCGACGATGACGACGACTTCGGCGGATCGATTCTGTCCTGACGCGCGGCCGAACCAGGGGGACGAACAACCATGGCACCCAAGGGGTACGAGGTCGGCAGCGACCTCGAGAGCCACGCCCGTCAGCTCGACGGGATCAGCGACGGGCTGCAGCAGGCCGTCGACGCGGCGAACCAGGTGAGCATGCCGACCGACGCGTACGGCATCCTCTGCCAGCCGTTCCGGATGATGCTGGACCCGGTCGAGGAGTTCGGGCTCAACGCGTTGAAGATCACCGTGACGGCGATGGACGCGCAGGCGGAGAAGGTTCGTAGTGCCGCGAAGGCGTACGAAGACCTCGAAACCGGGGCCAAGAACAACCTGAACTCCACGCAGGGTTCGAACTGATGGCGGACGGCAACCCGCTCGTCGCGCAGGCGAAGCAGGACGGAGACGGTCCGGGCCCGCTCACGGCCGGCAACGGCGACTACGGCTACGCCACCGGCATCGGCGTCGCCGAGTCGGCGATGGACGCGTTCAACGGCATCAAGGACGGCGACTGGGTTTCCGGTGGCCTCGGGGTGCTGAGCCTCGCCGGTGAGGTAGCGAGCGCGGCGATCGACCCGTTCGGGTACCTGATGTCGTCGGTGGCGTCGTTCCTCATGGAGCACGTGCAGCCGCTGAAGGACATGCTCGACTCGGTGGCGGGCAACCCGCCGGTGATCCAGTCCTATGCGGACACTTGGGGCAACGTCGCGAAAGCGTTGCAGGACAGGCAAGCCGACTACACCAACGCGGTCAAGACCGGCACCGCGGACTGGAAGGGCGAGGCGGCCGACGCGTACCGCAAGGGCGCCGCGGAGGCGGCCGAGGCCCTCGGTGGCGCGGCGACGGTGGCGAGCGCGATCGGCACCGTCACCATGATCATGGGCCAGGTCGTGTCGTTCGTGCGGGAAACCGTGCGCCAGCTCATCGCCGACCTGGTGGGCAAGCTGATCTCGTGGGTCATGGAGGAGGCCTTCTCCCTCGGCTTCGGCACGCCGGTGGTGGTCGCGCAGGCCGTCACGGCGATCTCCAAGTGGGGCGAGAAGATCAGCGGCCTGCTGACGAAGCTGTGCGACACCATGCGCAAGGTGTCGCCGCTGCTCGGCAAGCTGGCCGACGTCTTCACGAAGATCATCAAGATCCTGGGCAAGCTGGCCGGCAAGGTCACGGGCCTCGACGTGATCAGCACCAAGAACATCAAGGCCGGCGGCTTCGCGCACCGCACCGGCGGCGGCTCCGGCGGCGGTGGCAGCCACCACGGCGGCTCCGACGGCGGGGACTCCGAGGGTGGCGACGGCTCCCACTCCGGTGACTCCGACCCGGATTCCGGTTCCGGCGACGGGGATTCCGCCTCCTCAAGCCCGGACGACGGTCCGTCCACACGGGACGGATCCGGCGATTCGAGCCGCCGCTCCACCGACGGCGACACCCCCGACGGTTCGGGCGGCGACGGCTCGGCGCACACCGGTGATTCCGACGGCGGCGGTTCCAGCGGCGGCTCCTCCGACGGCGGCTCGGGTGGCCGCTCCTCCGACGGCGGCTCGGGTGGCCGCTCGTCCGACGGCGGCTCGGGTGGCGGCGGCTCCGCACACTCCGGCGGCGGCTCAGCCGACGGCGGTAGCTCGGTCCATTCGGGCGGCGGGTCCGGAGGCAGTTCGGTCCATTCCGCTGGCGGCTCGTCAGGCGGCGGTTCTTCCGCTCACTCCGGCGGCGGCTCCGGCTCGAGCTCGTCCGGCAACGACTTCTCCAGTCACTCCGGCGGCGGCTCTTCCAGTTCCCCGTCGCACACCGGCGACGCGCCCAGCAGCCACACCGGCGACGCCCCCTCCGGCGGCTCGGCTCCGCACACCGGCGGCGCCCCGTCCGGCGGCGGCGCGTCGTCCACCTCCGGCGGCGGCTCCCACTCCGGCGGCGGCTCGTCGTCCACTTCCGGTGGCGGCTCCCACTCCGGTGGCGGCGGCTCGTCATCCACTTCCGGCGGCGGTTCCCCCTCGACCCACAGCTCCGGCGACAGCTCCACCTCGGCCTCCGGCTACGCCCCGCCGCGTGTCGACGAACCGTCCGCGAACGCCCCTGCCGCCCGCGCCGGCGACGGCGGCGCCCCCTCCGGCAGCGCAGCCCCGAACCAGCCGCCGCCCGGCGGCCTGCCCCCGGCCGGCGGCGGCGCACCGAACGCCGCACAGGGCGGCGTCCCCAGCGGCGGCGCCCCCGCCCGCCCCGGCAGCGGCGGCGGCTGGACCGGCACCCCCGGCAGCCCGGGCGCCCGTACCCCGGACGCCTCCGGCCCACGCCCCGACCGCACCCCCGCCTCGGGCCGCCCCGGCACCGACGCCCCGTCCCGCCGCCCCGGCGACGGCCCCACCGGCTCAAACCGCTCCGGCGACCCGAACACCCGCTCGCCGCAGCCCTCGAACTCCCCGAGCACCCGCTCGCCCGAAGGCGCGGGCGAGCCCAACACCCGCTCGCCTCAGGTCAACGGGGACCCCAACACCCGCAGCCCCAAGAGCAACAGCGACCCGAACAACCGCCCGCCCCAAGGCGCCGGCGATTCCAACCCGCGCACCTCACAAGGCTCCGGCGAACCCGAAACCCGCACACCCCAAGGCAACGGCGACCCCAACACCCGCAGCCCCCAGAGCAACGGCGACCCGAACAACCGCCCGCCCCAAGGCGCCGGCGAGCCCAACGGCCGCTCGCCGCAAGGCAACGGCGACCCCAACACCCGCAGCCCCCAGGGCAATGGTGATCCGAACACCCGCCCGGCCCAGAGCGCCGGCGATCCCAACGCGCGTACCTCGCAAGGGTCCGGCGACCCCAGCACTCGGTCGCCGCAGGGCGCGGGTGAACCGAACACTCGCTCGCCTCAAGGCGCCGGCGATCCGAACGGTCGCGCGCCCCAGGGCGCAGGCGAACCCGGCACCCGTACGCCGCAGGGCACCGGTGAGCCCAACACCCGCTCGCCCCAGGGCAACGGCGAACCCGCCACCCGCACCCCGCAAGGTTCGGGTGACCCGGCGGGCCCGCGGCGGCCCGGGGAGGGTGGCAGCCCGTCGGCGCGGAGCCCGCAGGGGGCCGATGCGCCTGGGCCCCGGCGTCCTGGTGACGCCGGCGATCCGGCGGCGCGCGGGCCGCAGCGGCCCGGCGGTGAGAACGGTGTGCCCGGGCCCCGGCGGCCCGGGGAAGTGCCTGAGCCCGCCGCGCGGGGTGGGGCGGGTACGGCGACCCGGCCGGACAGTCCACATCGGACTCCGGAGGGCGACGCGCCGCACCGCGGTGAGCCCGGTGACGGCACGCCGCACCACGGTGAGGCGGACGAGCACGCGCCGCGGAACGGTGAGCCCGAAGACGGCGCGCCGCACCGCGACGACGCGTCCGAGCACCACGACCCGTCCGAGCACCACGGCGACGGTCACCACGACGCACCGGACCAGGACGGCGCCCCGCACCACCACGACGACGAGCCGCTGTCCCCCGACGAGGTCAACCAGCACCACTCGGAGAGCACGCCGTCCGGGAGTTCGTACCACCGCGGCGACGCGGACATGGGCGATCTCCCCCACCGGGTGCAGCCGGATCCGGACGGGCGCTACACCGTCGACGTGCACGTGACGCCGGACGGCCACGCGCGCATCGGCGACCGGCACTACACGCCGGAGGAGTTCGCGGATGTGTTGCGCCACAACGCGGACTACGACGGCCGCCCGATCCGCCTGATCGGCTGCGACGCCGGCTCGAACGACTTCGCCCACCGGCTCTCGCGCGAGCTGGACACCGACGTCATGGCGCCGAACAAACCGGCGTGGTCCGACGCGAACGGGCGGGTCTTCTCGTCCGACTACGAAATCGGCCCGGACGGCCGGATGCACCCGCGGATCCCGCCGGACGGCGAGTGGTCCGTGCACCACCCGGACGGCACGTCGCACCACGTCGGCGACGACGGGTTCGCGCCTGAGACGCACCACCACGACCCGAACGACGTCGACGCCGAAAGCGCGCGCCACCGCGGCGACGAGCCGCCGCCGGACGTGGACCCGGACAGCACCGGCACCCCGCACGGGCAGGACACCCAGCAGCACCACCACGAGCCGGAGCCCGACGCCGACCCGGACGTCCCGAAGGACCACAACCCGGCGTCGCGGCAGCAGGAGCACGACCTGCTGGACCCCCAGCACCAGGCCGACCTCCGCGCGCACCCTCAGGACCTCACCGACTTCAAGCCGACGTCCCACGGCGACCCGATCGACGTCGGCGGCCCGAACCACCACGGCGACGGCCCGAACCCGCCGTCGCCGGACCAGCGGTGGCCCGGCGGCCAGAAGCTGGAGCCCAACCGCGAGTACCGCGTCCACGACAGCAACGGCAACCCGCGCGGCACTTACCACACGGACGAAAACGGCCGGGTCAGCCACATCGACACCGACCACCCCAACCAGCAGCCGCGCATCGGCAACAAGCCGAATCCCGACTACCACCCGAACCCCGACGTCACCCACCCGCACCCGAACACCACGTACCGGGTCGGGATCGACGGACACCACCAGACGTTCACGACCGACGCCGACGGCCTGCCGCACCCGTCGTTCGAGTACCACCGCCCCGACTTCGACGGCGACCCGGTGCGCATCGACGCCGGCGACCCGCACGCGCCGAAGGGCGGCGAATCCTTCGCCAGCGGCGGCCCGTACGAGCCGCACCGGCAGTACGACGTCACCGACGCGAACGGCGTCCACCGCGGCACGTTCTACACCGACGCCAACGGCGACGTCCGCTGGGCCGAGGTCGAGTCGGGGCGCGTCGGGCGCACCAACCCCGACCTGCCCTCGCCCGGCAACTCGCACCTGCCGTCGGACGCGAAGGTCACCGTGCACCAGAAGCTCGACCCGGACGCCGACGCGCCCCACGGCGTCTCGGACCCGGACCGCTTCCACGGTGCGCAGCGGGAAGACGTGAAGCTGCCGAAGGACAAACCGTTCGTCGACAGCGTGCCGAAGCACCCAGCGGGGCACCCGCACGCGGGCGAGCCGGACCTGAAGCCGAACCACAAGTACGTGGTGAGCAGCGACTTCAAGGACGGCACCAAGACCACCACCCACCCGCGCACGGTGGTCTGGACCGACGAGCACGGGCGCATCGCGGCCGTCGAGACGTACCGGCCGCACCACCCGGACCTCAACAACCCGGCCCCGAACATGGCCTACGACGTGGACCACGGCAAGTTCACCTACCAGACCACCGGCAACGCGGACGGCTCCGCCGACACCGCGGGCGCGCACCACCACGACCCGGAACTCGCCGACAACAAGGACCTGCCGCGCCGCGACGGACAAGCGCAGGGAGATTCCAACTCGCAGGCCACCGTCGGCAAGTACGACGGCGGCCACATCGCCGGCAACCAGTTCAAGGGACCGGGCGAGCTGCTGAACATGCTCACGCAATGGCGTCCGCACAACCAGGGCTGGAAAGGGCAGGCCGGCACGGAAATGCACTGGAAGGCCTTCGAAACCGACCTGGCCAACCACCTCAAAGCCGGCGGGAAGATCGGCGGGATCGACATCTTCCCGCTGCGCGCTGATGGCAACCGGGTGCCGCACACCATCCAGGTACGCTGGGTCGAAACCGATCCGGCGGGCAACACCAGCGTCCACATGCGCAGCTTCGGCAACGGTCCCTCGGGCAGCTCGTGAGCACCGGGAACGGCGTGGTAGAAAGGAAAACCCCCGATGGCACGTGACCACGACCAGTGGCAGGAGCTCACCTACGAGGTGGGTTACGCCCTCGTCGACGCGGCCCCCGAGGGGTGGCGGCGGATCGAGCTGTTCAGCCGCGTCACCGCCGAGGTCCAGGACTTCACGCTCACCGTGCTGATGGCCGACGGCCGCCAGGCCGCGGTCGAGATCCCGGAGGCGGCGACGCGCGCGATCCTGGGCATCCGCGACGCGTACTACGTCGAGGGCGAAGGCACCTGGTTCTCGATGCGGTACCTGCTCGACGCGCCGAGCAAGATCCACTCCCTGTACAACCTGGACTGGGATCCGGAGTGGGACCCGGCCATCGACGTTTCGGCGTGGCCGCGCGACCTCGAACGCTACCCGCGCGACGAGTTCCACACGCCGCCGTGGCTGCGGGAGAAGCTCGTCGAAGCCGGGGCGGACGTCCCGCCGGCCCCGCCGGAAGTGGTCGAGCTGCAGCTCGACGCCGAAGGACAGAACGAGATCTGGCGGGACCTGACGAACCGCATCGTCATGACCGTCCCGGCCGACTGGCAGCAGGTGCTGCTGACCTACCGCGCCGTGGGCGAGCACGTCGAGATGCCGGTGATGGTGCGCCGCGTGACCGATGGCGGGCTCTCGCTGTGGGAGCCGCCGGCGGAGGTCGCCGAGCTCTTGGCGAAGCTGCGCGAACGGATGTACCGCGAGGGCCGCGGCACGTGGCTGCAAGCGAGCGCGACCGTCGACACCAGCTCGCACAGCGAGTTCGCCTACGTGTGGGACGACGAGCCCTCGTGGGATTCGCCGCCGTCGGCAGCCGCGTTCGCACGTGAGCTCGAGCTGTTCCCGCGCGAGGGCGCGAACCTGCCGGGGTGGTTCGCCGAGCGCGTCGGCGGGGCGGGGGCGGCGACACTGGCTTCCCCGACCGATCCGAAGACGGCGAACACGGAGGCGTTGCGCGCGGCCGAAGACGCCGCCGCGCAACTGGAGCTCGACCCGGCGCGCTACCGGATCGGCGAGGCCGCCGACGGCGCGTGGTGCCTGGTGTCCGAAGGGGACAGTTGGGCCGTGTTCCTCGCCGAGGGCGGCGAACGGTTCGAGGCCGCGGAGTTCGCGACCGCGCAGCAGGCCGCGCGCTACTTCGTCGGGCACCTCTACCTGAACCAGGCGGCGTTCCGCGGCGAGCTGGCGCCCGACGCCAAGCGACCCACCGACGCGTGGCCGATCCAGCCGCTCGGCGGCGACCCGGGGCTGCAGCTCTACGGCGGCAAACGGATCGTGACGCTGCCGCCCGGTACCGAGGTGGACCGCTACGGCGACCCCGCAGGCAACACACTGTACGCGGCGGGCACCGAGTGGACCCACCGCTCGCAGCCGGCGGAGGCGCGGCAGCGCCCGTACCACGTCTACCGGCTGCGCCGTCCGGTGCGCGCGATCGTCGGTTCGCCGATCGCCTGGTACGACGAAGCGGGTGGCGGCACGGCGTACGTGCTGGAGCGTTCCCTCGCCGACCTGGTCGCCGACGGTTCGGCGGAGGAGCTCCCGCGCCCGACCGTGCACCCGCCCGCCGCCGGGAGCGCGGGATGACGACGCCCCCGGCGCCGTCCGGGCCGCTGGGGCCGGAGCAGCAACAGGCGATCGTCGAGCGCATCGGGCGCGGCCTCGCGGGCCTCGTGCCGCCCGGCTGGCGACAGCTGCGCGTGGACTACCGCGCCGCGGGGCGCCACGTGGAGTGCGACGTGCACGTCACCACTCCCGACGGTGCCGTCCGTCCGGTGCCCGCGCCGCCGGAACTGCTCACCGACCTGGCCGACTTGCGCACCGGGATGTACCGGCCGGGCGCCGGCACCTGGCTCTCGGCGGCCCTCACGTTCGACCCGGCCCGCGGCGCGCACACGGACTACGCCGACGACCGCGAACCCGTGTGGCGCCGGCCGCCGCCACCGATCGGTTTCCAGGACGAGCTGCGCTTCTTCCCGCGGGCCGACCAGCACGTGCCGGCCTGGCTGCGCACTCGCGCCGGCCTTCCCCCGGCAGGCGGCACCGCGCCCGCACCCGGTGGCGTCACCCCGCAGAGCGCGCCCCCACCTGGTCCGGCGGTCCCGTCACCCGGCCTCGGCGTCCCCTTCCCGGCGGGCGCCGGACCCGCCGGCGCGGCGGTTCCTCCCCCCGATCCGGCGCCGGCCGCTGATCCGCCTCACTCGGCGATGCCGCCGGAGAGCGCGGAACCGCCGTCCGGCGCGGAGGCCCCGCTGCCCGACTTGGCGACGCCGGCGGACGGCGCCGAACTGCCGTCCGCGGCCGCGCCGGCCGGTACCCGGACGCCGCAGCCGGCGCCGGGCATCGCCGATCCGCCCGCGCAAACCCCCGCCGACATCAAGACCCCGCGGATCTACGACGGGCTCGACGACGCCGGGCGGCCCGTCGTGGAGCGCGAGCGGCTGGGACCGGAGGAGCGCGAGCAGGTGCTCGCGTACCTGGAGGCCGCGCCGGCGGTGCTGGCGTCGCGCAGTTACGGCACGGACGCGTTCGACCCGGCCCGCACGGACGTGGTGCCGATGGTGTTCCGGACCGACGGCAGCTGGGCGTGGCCCGGAGCCGTCGCGTACTACCTGCGGGAGCACGACGTCCCACCGGATCCGGAGTTGCTGAGCCACCTGCGGGGGCGGCGGTTCGCCGTGCCCGAGGTCGCGGAGCCGGCGCGGGAGATCGCGCTGGCGGCGATCACCGGAGAGTCCGGCTGACCGTCCACACCGGACTAGACGATCGTGAACCCGGCGTCGGCGAGGGCGGTCTCGACCGCCTTGCAGTGCTCCGGTCCGCGCGTTTCCAGTGCGAGCGCGACGTCGACCTCACCGAGGGCGAGGCTGCCGGAGATGCGGGAGTGCTCGACGTCCAGGACGTTCGCGCCGAGTTCCTTCACGCAGCTCAGCACGGACACCAGCGAGCCGGGGCGGTCGGGCACGCGCAGGTGCAGCTTGAGGTAGCGCCCGCCGGCCGTCATGCCGTGCTGGATGATCTGCTGGAGCAGCACCGGGTCGACGTTGCCGCCCGAGAGGATCGCCACCACGGGTGGTTCGAAGGCGCCCGGGTGCTCCAGCAGCGCGGCGACGGTCGCCGCACCGGCCGGTTCGACCACGAGCTTGCGCCGCTCCAGGCACAGCAGCACCGCGCGGGACAGCCCCTCCTCGGTGACCGTGACGACGTCGTCCACGAGCGACGAGACGTGCGCGTAGCTGACCGGCCCGGGCTCGCCCACCGCGATCCCGTCGGCCATCGTGTGCAGCTCACTCAGCCGCACCGGCGCGCCGGCTTCGAGCGACGGCGGGTACGCCGCGGCGTCCTCGGCCTGCACGCCGACCACGCGGACGTCGGGCCGCAGCCCCTTCACCGCGGCCGCGACACCGCCGACCAGACCTCCGCCGCCCGTCGCGACGAGCACCGTCTTCGCGCCGGGCACCTGTTCCAGGACCTCCAGCCCGACCGTGCCCTGGCCCGCGATCACGTCGGCGTGGTCGAACGGGTGGATGAACACCGCTCCGGTCCGCTCGGAGAACGCGATGGCCTCGGCCAGCGTCTCCTCGAGGACGGCGCCGTGGAGGTGCACGTCGGCGCCGTACCCGCGGGTCGCCGCGAGCTTCGGCAGGGGCGCTCGCAGCGGCATGAACACCGTTGAAGAAATCCCCAGCAGTGAAGAAGCCAGCGCCACGCCCTGCGCGTGGTTGCCGGCGCTGGCCGCGACGACACCGCGGGCGCGCTCTTCTTCACTGAGGCCGTGGATGCGGGTGTACGCGCCGCGGATTTTGAACGACCCCGTGCGCTGCAGGTTTTCGCACTTGAGGTACACCGGGCCGCCGTGCAGCCGGCGCAGGTCGCGGGCGTGTTCCATGGGGGTCACCCTGGTGATGCCCTCGAGGAGCTTGCGCGCCTCCTCGATCCGCTCGATGCTGACCAGTTCCATACGCCGGATGATGCCACCGACGGATGGCTGAGGTGCCCACCCCCGTGGGACCGGTACGCTGATAACAGCAACCACACGTGATCAGGGAGTGCGACCATGGCCCGCGCGGAAAACGCGACCACCGCTCGACGGATGCGCGCGACCCGTTCGGCCGGAGTGCTGCCGCTCGTCTTGGGTGTCGCGTCCGCCGTCGCTCTCACCGGCGCCGCTTACTTCACAGTCGACGCCGCCGGCTGCGGCGGCCAGGCCCAGTACATCCGCCACGACAACCACGTCGAACTCGTGGGCGGTTGTGTCGACGGCTCCGAGCTGCCCGCGGCGCCCGCGGAGCAGCAGGAAGCGGTGCACCACTCGATCCACAAGGCGGGCCCGCAGCCGAGCAGCTACCGGCCCTGAAAAACCGGTCCGGACCGGTCGATCCGACGAGCCCCGCGCCGTAATCGGTGCGGGGCTCTCGCACGAGCGGGGGGACATCGCCGGTCCACAACGCGGAAACCCCGCATCGCCTGGGCGACACGGGGTTTCCGGTGAGTGAGACTCAGCCGAGCGCGGCCGTCAGGTCGGCGACCAGGTCGGTGCCGTCTTCGATGCCGACGGAGAGGCGGATCAGGTCCTCCGGGACCTCGAGGGTGGAGCCGGCCGTGGACGCGTGCGTCATGCGGCCCGGGTGCTCGATGAGGGACTCGATGCCCCCCAGGGACTCGGCCAGGATGAAGAGCTTCGTGCGCGACGCGAGCTCCAGCGCGGCCTGCTCGCCGTCGGCGTGGCGGAACGACACCATGCCGCCGAAGCGGCGCATCTGCTTGGCCGCGACCTCGTGGCCGGGGTGCTCCGGCAGGCCCGGGTAGTAGACCTTGGAGACCTTCGGGTGCTTGGCCAGCGTCTGGACGATCAGCTCGGCGTTGTCGCTGTGGCGCTCCATGCGCAGGGCCAGCGTCTTGAGGCCGCGCAGGGTGAGCCACGCGTCGAACGGGCCCGGCACGGCACCAGCGGCGTTGCGCAGGTAGAAGAGCTGCTCGCGCAGGTCGTCTTCGTTGGTGAGCACGGCACCGCCGACCACGTCGGAGTGGCCGCCGAGGTACTTGGTGGTGGAGTGGACCACGATGTCGGCGCCGAGGGCCAGCGGCGTCTGCAGGTACGGCGTGGCGAAGGTGTTGTCGACAACCAGCCGCGCGTCCGCGTCGTGGGCCACGCCCGCCAGCGCGGCGATGTCGGCGACGCCGAGCAGCGGGTTCGTGGGCGTCTCGCACCAGATCAGCTTGGTCTCGGGCCGCAGCGCGGCGCGCACCTCGTCGACGTTCGCCAGGTTCGCGACGGTGTGCTCGATGCCCCACAGGCTCAGCACCTTGTCGATCAGGCGGAACGTGCCGCCGTACGCGTCGTTGCCCAGCACCAGGTGGTCGCCCGGGCGCAGGGTCGTGCGCAGCACCGCGTCGGATGCCGCCATGCCGGACGCGAAGGCGAGCGCGTGGCGGGCGCCCTCCAGCGAGGCCAGTGCCTGCTCGAGCGCGGTGCGCGTGGGGTTCGCGGTGCGCGAGTACTCGTAACCACCCTCGCGGGTGCCGCCGACGCCGTCCTGCGCGTACGTCGACGTCTGGTAGATGGGCACGATGACCGCGCCGGTCCGCGGATCGGGCTGCTGCCCGGCGTGGATCGCGCGTGTTTCGAAGCCCAGTACGGAGTAGTCGTCGACCATGGTTCCAGGGTACGGCGCGGTCCTGACAATCCCGTCAGGTGGGACGGAATTCACGGTGGCCGGAGCCGCTGGGGCGCCTGGTGGCCCTGGTACTGGCGGTGCGCCGCCAGTACCAGGGAGCGGTCACCAGCCCTGGGGTCCGCCCGGTTGCTGACCGTAACCGGCGGGGTACTGCGGGGCGGCGTCGTCGAGACCGACCCACAGCTTGGTCGGCTTCACGATCGCGAGGATCAGCGTGGCCACCGGCGGGATGAGCGACACCAGGCCCGCGGCGACGCCGTAGCCCAGGAACTCGGCGGAAGCGCCGAACGAGGTCGTCCCGATCGCGCTGAGGATCAGGGAGACCACGGTGAACGCGATGGCGACCGAGCAGCCGATGATCACGAGCAACCGGCCCAGCGGCTTGTGCATGATCAGCGAGATGGCGCCCCACAGCAGCAGCACGGCCATCGCGAGGTCGACGATCAGCGAAACGATCAGCAGGACGAACACGCCGTGGAACGCGGCCATGCCGATGGCACTGCTGACCGCGCCGATCGCCGCGACGATGCCACCGAGGATCGCCAGCACGGCGGCCGTGATCGCGGTGCCGCCGCCCGGCTTCTGCTGGAGCTGGCCTGGACCGCCGGGGTAGGCCGGGAACGGCTGGCCGGGCTGGCCGAACGGCTGCGGCTGCCCGTACGGAGCCGGCTGCTGGCCCGGGAACTGCTGGCCGGGCACCGGCTGCGGGCCCGAGAACGGCTGGCCCGGCACCGGCTGCGGACCCGAGAACGGCTGGCCGGGGACTTGCTGGGGACCGGAGTAGGGCTGCCCCGGCACCGGTTGCTGGCCGGGGTAGGGCTGCTGGCCGTACGGCTGCTGCGGGTTCTGCCCCTGCCCGGGGTTCTGGGGATAGCTCAACGGAAGTCCCTCGCGTCCGGCCCCCACCGGCGGCGGGGTGGTGTCCTCGTATCGTGCCAGGCCGGGGGCGGGTTCGGGGCGAAAATCACCACTGTCCGGGTGCCGAAGTCCGGTACCTGAGAAACGAGAACGTCGGCGGCAGCGCCGCGAGCACCAGGACGATCGGCGAAAGCACCACCAGCACGGCGCGGTCGACGGCCGCGAAGCCCTTCAGCGAGAAGACGACCTGGAAGTAGTCCGCGTAACCGGCGGTGCCGAGCGTCGGCTCCAGCAGGATCGAACCAATGGCGATCAGCGCGCCGAGGATCAGCAGCACGGCGCCCGCGGTGGCGCGGAAGATCGTCGCGAGCGCGCCGACGAGCAGGAAAAGCCCCGCCCCGAGGTAGCCTCCGAGGTCGACGAGTGTCCACATCGGAAGGTCGCCGAGGCTGAACCCGGACGGGATGTCGATGAACAACGTCACCGGCAGGTACCCCGCCGCGACGGCCGCCACGAGCCCCAGCAACGCCGCGGCCACCGCCGTGATCCCGGACGGGCGCCGGCGCTCCGCGGCCGATTCCCCGTGCGCGGGCCCGGAACGCTGCTGCGCTGGAGATCCGTACGGGCCGCTCAACTCTTCGCTCCTCCTCGACTCGAACGCGAAACGGACGGCTCACCCTAGCCCGGAAATCGCGATCACGGACGACAAATGGTGAAGCGATGAAGAACGCCTGCCCGAATCGCCCCGTGCGGGGAATGATTCAAGATCAATACGGCGGAGCGTTACTGAAAAACAGCATTTCTCAATTTTTCGCAAAGATCGGCAGGCGCTCGGGGCGGCGCGACTTGCCCTGGGCACAACGCTTCGCACGGACCGGCTCGGGGAGTCGTCGCCGCTTCACGCAGCTGTGTGGAGTCGAGCGCCGCCGCCCGACCTGAAGGGCGGAGGGCACACATCGCTACGGCGACAGCCACTCGCACCGGCGACAAGGATCCCGAACGAGCGCACCACACCAAGCCCCCTCACGGCCGCGACCGCGCGCGCCACAAGCGACCGGCGTGTGGTCGAAGAAGCGAGAGCGCGCGTGGTCAGCCGGCCGGGGACAGCAAAGGGCCCCTCCGGTGACGTGCACCGAAGGGGCCCTTCACGAAGGGTTCAGCTCACCACTGCTGCGGCGGCTGCCCCGGCTGGCCGTAGCCGCCGCCCTGGCCGGGGGGTGGGCCGTAGCCGGGAGGGGGTTGCTGGCCCGGCTGGCCGTAGCCCGGGGGCGGGCCGTAGCCGGGCGGGGGCTGCTGCGGGTAGCCGCCGGGCTGGGGCTGGCCCGGCTGCGGGAAGCCGCCGCTGCCCGGCTGTTCGGGCTGGCCGTAACCCGGCTGCGGGGGCTGGCCGAAACCGCCGGGCTGGCCCGGCTGACCCGGCTGTGGGAAACCGCTCGGCTGGCCCGGCTGCGGGAAGCCGCCGCTGCTGGGGTTCGGGTTGCCCGGCTGGCCGAAGCCCGGCTGACCCGGCTGGCCGGGCGCGCCGAACGGAGGCTGGCCCTGGTCACCCGGCTGGCCGAAGCCCGGCTGACCACCGAAGCCCGGGGGCGGGCCGAAGCCGCCCTGGCCCGGGGGCGGGCCACCGAAGCCGCCCGGCTGGCTGGGCGCCGAGCCGGCGCCGAGGCCGACGTACTGGGCCGTCGGCGGGATGAGGCCGACGACACCGACGATGAGGATCAGGATGCCGAAGATGAGCGTCGGCATGCCGAGGTTGTCGGCGGTGGAGCCCGCGCCGAAGCCCGCGTTGGGGGTCGTGCCGCCGACCAGCAGGATGCCGAAAACGGTCAGCACCACGCCGCCCACGGCGACCACGATCGGCACGAGCTTCTTGAGCCCGCCGCCGAGGCGTCCGGCCAGGATCAGGCCGGCGCCGCCCGCGATCGCGATGACCGCGCCGACGAGCAGCAGGATCACGTAGAGCCAGATCGCGCCCGGCGAGGCGAGCCCCGACTGGGCCAGCAGCTGGTCGACCCGCGCGTCGCCGGCCTGCTGGCGCGCTTCCTTCAAAGCCGACGAGTAGTCGCTGGCTTCACCCATGTACAGGAACGACCAGATCAGCGACAGCACACCGAGCAGCGCGACGATCCCGCCGGCGATGTAGCCGTACATGCCGTTGCCGGAAGCCGGCGCGGCGGGCGCGGCGCCGAAGGCCGGCGGCGCTCCGAAACCACCCGGCTGGGCGCCGAAACCACCCTGCGGCGGAGCGCCGAAAGCGCCGGCGCCCTGGTCGAAGCCACCCGGCGCGCCCGGCGCGACGAAGCCCTGCGGCTGGCTCGGCTCACCGAACCCACCCGGCTGACCGGGTTGTCCGGGCCCACCCGGCTGGCCGGGCTGACCCGGCTGGCCGAAGCCACCGGGCTGCGCCCCGAAGCCCTGCTGACCGAACCCGCCCATGGCCGAGGGGTTGTCGGCCGCGCTCGGCGGCGGCGCGTACGGGATGGCCGGCGGCTGCGAGCCCGGCGGCACGAGCTGCGTCGACTCGGCGCCGAAGTGGCTTTCGCCGGCGTTCGCGTCACCCGGCCGGACGACCTGCGTCGGTTCGGGGGCCTCGCCGAACAGACCGCCCTCACCCGACGACGGAGCCGACGGCTGCGGCTGGCCCGGCTGGACCACCTGCGTCGGCTCCGACGTGCCGAACGGACTGTCCTGCTGAGGTGTGGGACCACTCGGTGGGCCCTGGGGCGGCTGCTCGCCGCCGTCCCCGGGCTGGCTCGGTGGCTGCGGAGCACTCATGTGGGTCTTGAACCCCCTTGACGAGGACGCGAAAAAGTTCTACCGCGCCCACGCTATCGGATAGCGGGGCAGGGCGCTCGAAACGCCCCGTCCCGCTTTGCCGATTTATCGGTTCGTCCGCCCGGCGAGGAACGCGAGCAGATCGTGCCTGGTGACGACGCCGGCGGGCTTGCCGTCGATCAGCACGAGCGCGCCGTCGGCGCCCTCGAGCGCCTTCATCGCGGCGCTCACCTGCTCGCCCGCGCCGATGGTCGGCAGGGGCGGCGACATGTGCGTCTCGAGCCGGTCGGCGAGCTGGGCCTTGCCGGTGAACAGGGCGTCGAGCAGGTCGCGCTCGTTCACCGCGCCGACCACCTCGGCAGCCATCACCGGCGGTTCCGCGCTGACCACGGGCATCTGGCTCACGCCGAACTCCGACAGGATCGCCACGGCCTCGGCGACGGTCTCGTTCGGGTGCGTGTGCACCAGGCTCGGCAACGCACCGCTCTTCTTGGTGAGCACGTCGCCGACCGTCGCGCCCGAGGAGTCGGGCGGGAGGAAGCCGTAGGACGACATCCAGGCGTCGTTGAAGACCTTCGTGAGGTAGCCGCGGCCGCCGTCGGGCAGCAGGACCACGACGACGTCGTCCTCGGTGAGCCCTTCCGCGAGCTTCAGCGCGGCGGCGACCGCCATGCCGCACGACCCGCCGACGAGCAGGCCTTCCTCGAGCGCGAGCCGGCGCGTGGTGTCGAACGAGTGCGCGTCGGACACCGCGATGATCTGGTCGGCGACGCCGCGGTCGTAGGTTTGGGGCCAGAAGTCCTCGCCGACCCCCTCGACCAGGTACGGCCGTCCTGAGCCACCGGAGTAGACGGACCCCTCGGGGTCGGCGCCGACGACCTGCACGCGGCCGTCGCTCACCTCCTTGAGGAAACGGCCGGTGCCCGAGATCGTGCCGCCGGTGCCGACGCCCGCGACGAAGTGCGTGATCTTGCCGTCGGTCTGGCGCCAGATCTCCGGGCCGGTGGAGCGGTAGTGGCTCTCGGGGTTCTCGGGGTTGGCGTACTGGTTGGGTTTCCAGGCGCCGTCGATCTCGCGGACGAGCCGGTCGGACACGTTGTAGTAGGAGTCCGGGTGCTCGGGCGGCACCGCGGTCGGGCAGACGACGACGCGGGCGCCGTACGCGCGCAGGACGTTGCGCTTGTCCTCACTCACCTTGTCCGGGCAGACGAACACGCACTTGTAGCCCCGGCGCTGCGCGACCATCGCCAGCCCCACGCCCGTGTTGCCCGACGTCGGCTCCACGATCGTCCCGCCGGGCCGCAGCTCACCCGACGCCTCGGCGGCCTCGATCATCCGCAGCGCGATGCGGTCCTTCACGCTGCCGCCGGGGTTGACGTACTCGACCTTCGCGAGCACCAGCGGCTTGAGCCCCGTGGTGAGGGAGTTCAGCTTGACCAGTGGCGTGTTGCCCACCAGGTCCACGATGTGCTCGGCGTACTCCACGTCTGCGCTCCTGCCCTTTCCGCGCCGGATCTCGGCGGCGTGCCCAGCCTAAACGCCGGACCTGCGGCGCTGTCCACTCAGGCGGGCGGCGGGGGCGCCGGTTCCGCGGGGACTAGGACGGCCCAGTGCTCCTCCCACCCCTCGACCGGCTTTTCCGCCCCAGCCCGGCGGCCAGCTGCGGTCGACGTCGGTGCGGGTCGTCGCGCCGCCGAGGCGGGCCATGACCCGGTCGCCGAAGAGCGACGGCCCTTCGAAGGCGGCGCCCGTGAACGTGTCACCGATCCCGCCGAACACGGCGCCGCGGAAGTCGGCGAGCCCGAGGAAGCGGCTCTGCGGAAACTCGGCCTTGCTCGTGAACTCCGTGCCCCGGAACTCCGCCAGCTCGACGAAAGTGGTGCCGTAGCAGGCGATCGAGCGGAGCCGGCAGTGCGTGAGCGAGAGGCGGACCAGCCTGGCGCCGGAGAAATCGAGGTCCACGTCCGGCCAGAACGCGGGGTTGTCGTCGGTGCGCCCGGGCCGCAGGTGCAGGCAGAGGATGCGCTGGGCGGCCGCGCGGACTTCGACTTCCTGATGGGTCTCGGTGGCGGCGTCCTCGGGGTCGAAGGGCATCCGCAGGTACGCGCAGAAGAGGTTGACGATGGTCTGGCGCGGCTCCGGGTGTTCCTGGGCGAGGCGTTCGAGTGCGTAGAGCCCCGCGAACCGGACCGGGGCCTTGTCGCTGCCGAGCTGGTCCGCGGCTTTGCTGTAGGTGTCGGTGAAGCGCCGTTGGGTGGCGTCGTGGTCCTTCTGTTCCAGGTCGAGCTCGGTCGCCCGCTGGCGCCGCGCGGCGAGCAGCAGGGCGGCCGCGCCGCCGGTGCCGACGACGACGTTCGCGGCGGTGCGCAGCGCGTCGAGCCGGGCGGTGTCCTGCGGGCTGCCGCCGCCGAGCGTCGTCAGGAGGAGGAGCGCGGCGGCCGCGGCGACCGCGATCAGGCCGGCTCCCCACCACAGGATCGTGCTCGTGCGCAGGGCGCGGCTCCGGTTCGTCACGGCGGGGATCTTCCCATCGGAGTGGCACGCATCGCTCTCGGCTTTGCGACAACGCGCACAGGCGGCACTATGGTGAGCAACCGCTTAGTGCACACCGACCCGAGGAAGTGTCACGCCATGCCCGAAGCTGTCATCGTCTCCACCGCCCGCTCCCCGATCGGCCGCGCGGCCAAGGGGTCGCTGGTCGACCTGCGTCCCGACGACCTCGCCGTGCAGATGATCCGGGCGGCGCTCGACAAGGTTCCCCAGCTCGACCCCGCCGACATCGACGACCTGATGCTCGGCTGCGGCCTGCCCGGCGGCGAGTCCGGGTTCAACATGGGCCGCGCCGTGGCCGTCGAACTCGGTTACGACCACCTGCCCGGCTGCACGATCACGCGCTACTGCTCCTCCAGCCTGCAGACGACCCGCATGGCGATGCACGCCATCAAGGCGGGCGAGGGCGACGTCTTCATCTCCGCCGGCGTCGAGGCCGTGTCGCGGTTCGCGAAGGGCAGCTCGGACTCCTGGCCGGACACGCACAACCCGCTGTTCGCCGACGCCGAGAACCGCACGAAGGCCACCGCCGAGTCGGGCACGGACAGCTGGCGCGACCCGCGCGCGGACGGCCTGATCCCCGACGTCTACATCGCCATGGGCCAGACCGCCGAAAACCTGGCGCGGCTCAAGGGCATCACGCGCGAAGAGATGGACGAGTTCGGCGTGCGCTCGCAGAACCTCGCGGAGAAGGCGATCGCCGACGGGTTCTGGGCCAAGGACATCACGCCGGTCACCCTGCCGGACGGCACGGTCGTGTCGAAGGACGACGGCCCGCGCGCCGGCGTGACGCTGGAGGGCGTCGCCGGCCTGAAGCCCGTGTTCCGCCCCGACGGCCGCGTCACCGCCGGCAACTGCTGCCCGCTCAACGACGGCGCCGCCGCCGTGATCGTCATGTCCGACACCAAGGCGCGCGAACTCGGCCTCACGCCGCTCGCCCGCATCGTGTCGACGGGCGTGACGGGCCTGTCGCCGGAGATCATGGGCTACGGCCCGGTCGAGGCGTCCAAGCAGGCGCTGGCCCGCGCGGGTATGTCCATTTCGGACATCGACCTGGTCGAGATCAACGAAGCGTTCGCCGCGCAAGTCATCCCGTCCTACCGCGACCTCGGCATCGACCTCGACCGCCTCAACGTCAACGGCGGCGCCATCGCCGTCGGCCACCCGTTCGGCATGACGGGCGCCCGCATCACCTCGACGCTCATCAACTCCCTCCAGCACCACGACAAGCAGTTCGGCCTCGAAACCATGTGCGTCGGCGGCGGCCAGGGCATGGCGATGGTTCTGGAGCGGCTTTCTTGAGGTAGTCGGGTTTGAGTTAGTCGCTATGGGGAAGGCCGCTCGCGGGGTTCGCGGGCGGCTTTCTTCGTTGTGGGGCATGGCGGGCGCGTCACGGTGCGCGGCCGGCGATGTTCTTGGCGCTCGGCCACGGCGGATCGACTGCCCTTCGGGCGGCACGAGGCCGCCGTCGGAGAAAGGGCCGAACCGAACCCGTCGGCGCGGGGTGGCCGAGGAGGGCTGCTCGCGCGGCGGAGCACGGGCAGCCCAGCGGCTGTCAGTGGAGGGGCACGGCGGGGGTTGCGGGGGTGCCGGCGTCCGCGGCGGCGGGTGGGGTCGGCGGTACGAAGCGCTTCTTGGGCAGGAAGAAAGCCGGCACGAGGCAGAGGTGAGGATCACCGTGGCCCAGACGAGGGTGGTGGCGAAGGAAGCTATGGAGAAGGCTGCTCGCGGACTGTTCGCGGGCGGCCTTCTCCGTTGTGGGGCATGGCGGGCGCGTCACGGTGCGCGGCCGGCGATGTTCTTGGCGCTCGGCCACGGCGGATCGACTGCCCTTCGAGCGGCACGAAGCCGCCGTCGGAAAAGGGGGCCCGAACCGAACCCGTCGGCGCGAGGTAGTCGCGGAGGGCTGCTCGCGCGGCGGAGCACGGGCAGCCCAGCGGCTGTCAGTGGAGGGGCACGGCGGGGGTTGCGGGGGTGCCGGCGTCCGCGGCGGCGGGTGGGGTCGGCGGTACGAAGCGCTTCTTGGGCAGGAAGAAAGCCGGCACGAGGCAGAGGGTGAGGATCACCGTGGCCCACAGGAAGGTGGTGGCGAAGGAGTCGGCGGTGAGGGTGGTGGCGGCGGTGTGCGTGGCGGGGTTGAAGGTGGCCGCGGTGGCGGCCAGCTGGCCCTGGCTCGTCGGGACACCGAAGCGCGTCGCGAGGAGGGAGGCGAGGATGATCGACATGACGGCGGAGCCGATGGCGCCCGAGGTCTGCTGCAGGATGCTCGTGGCCGTCGACGCCTTGGCCATGTCGGCGGGCTGCAGGGTCTGCAGCGCCGCCGAGGTGATGGGCATCATCGTGCAGCCCATGCCGATGCCCATCACGAACGCGGCCGACAGCAGCAGCGCGTACGGCGTGTCCGGGCCGACCTGGGTGAACGGGATCATGCCCACCACGATCAGCAGCAGGCCGGGCAGGACGATGCGGCGGGCGGCGATCTTGTCGGCCAGCCGTCCGGTGAACGGCATGACGACCATCGCACCGAAGCCCTGCGGCGCGAGCAGGAGCCCGGCGTGCAGGGCGGTTTCGCCGCGCACCAGCACGAAGTACGTGGGCAGCAGCAGCATCGCGCCGAAGAAACCGATGCAGAACACCGACAGCGTGATCATCGAAACCGAGAACGGCCGGTTCCTGAACAGGCTCAGGTCCATCAGCGGGTCCGGCACCCGCAGCGCCCGCAGCACGAACCCGACCAGCAGCAGGATGCCCGCGAGTCCCGGCAGCCAGACCTCGACCGCGGTGATCGTGCCCGTCGACGCGAACCGCGAGACGCCGAAGATCAGCGCCGCCAGCCCCGGCGACACCATCAGCAGGCCGAGGAAGTCGAAGCGGCCCGTCGGCTGGGCCTTGTCCTTCGGCAGCAGCCGCAGCCCGAGCAGGAACGCGATCACACCGATCGGCACGTTGATGTAGAAGATCCACCGCCAGCTCACGGCGTCGACGAGCCAGCCGCCGAGGATCGGCCCGCAGATCGGGCCCAGCAGCATCGGCACGCCGAGCACGGACATCACGCGCCCGATGCGCTGCGGCCCGGCCGTGCGCGTCAGGATCGTCATGCCCGCCGGCAGCAGCATGCCGCCGCCGAGGCCCTGCAGCACCCGGAAGACGATCAGCGTTTCGACGCTCCACGACAGCCCCGCCAGCATCGAGCCGACCAGGAACGTGCCGATCGCCAACAGGTACAGACGTTTCGTGCCGAACCGGTCCGCCGCCCAGCCCGTGACCGGGATGACCGTGGCGAGTGCCAGCATGTAGCCGGTGACGACCCACTGGATCGTGTCGAGCGAGGTCGAGAACTGCAGCGTGAGCTTCTGCAGCGCCACGTTGACGACCGTGGTGTCCAGGATCGCCATGATGGCGCCGAGCACCACTACCGACGCGACCTTCAGCACTCCCCGGTCGAGTTTGTCGTCGAGCCCGGTGGCCGGACTCGGTTGTGC
The DNA here is from genome assembly GCF_044452505.1 of Amycolatopsis sp. NPDC051903. Lineage (NCBI taxonomy): Bacteria > Bacillati > Actinomycetota > Actinomycetes > Pseudonocardiales > Pseudonocardiaceae > Amycolatopsis > Amycolatopsis sp. NPDC051903. Next base: position 56,528 of record NZ_JBITBT010000013.1, read on the forward strand.
GGACATGCGGAAACCATCCCCCTCTGCCAGGTACCGGAAGCCGCGCAAGCCCGGCGTCCGGGTCCCCCTTGCACGACGTCGTCGAGAGTAGAGGAGGGGTCTGACAAAAAGCGAACGGTTTCGCCGACGGAAAAAGCCGGTGAATTTTCGGGCCCCGCCGAAGGTCCCGGTGACTGTCCCACCTGCGGCGAAGCACCAGCAATTCGTACGGTGCGTACGCACTCCGTCGCGCGAAGCACACCATTTTCGGGGCGCACGTGGAAAAGGCGCCCCGTGGAATCACGGAGCGCCTTCTCGGGAATCCCGCGCGAACGTCAGTCGCGCAGGTACGACAACAGCCGCAGGATCTCGAGGTACAGCCACACGAGCGTGGTCATGAGGCCGAAGGCCGCGTACCACGCCCACTTGGCCGGCATGCCCGAGCGGATCATGCGGTCGGCCTGGTCGAAGTCGAGCAGGAAGCTGAACGCGGCGATGCCGATGACCACGAGGCTGAAGATGATCGCGATCGGGCCGCCGTCGCGCAGCGGGTTGAAGCCGAAGAACAACGCGGTGAGCAGGTTGACCAGCATCAGGACCACGACACCGCCGATGGCGCCGACGATCCACTTGGTCAGCTTCGGCGTGACCTTCACGGCGCCGGTCTTGTAGACCACCAGCATCGCGATGAACACACCCGCGGTGCCGATCAGCGCCTGCAGCGCGATGCCCGGGTAGACGAGTTCGAACAACCCGCTCAGCGCGCCCAGGAAAATGCCCTCGGCGGCCGAGTACAGCAGCGTGAGCGGACCGTTCGCCTTCTGGCCGAACACGATCACCAGCGAGACGACGAGCCCCACGATCAGCCCGCCGAACAGCGCGCCGAGGAGCGGCCCGCTCATACCGGTGACCCGGCCGAGCCCGTCGACGAGCAGCTGGGACTGGGCCCAGATCGCCGTGAGGACACCGAAGAGCAGCGCGGTGCCCAACGAGAGACCGGTCTTGACGACGACGTCGTCGACCGTCATCGGGCGATCGCCCGAACCGGCGGCCATCTGCCCCGGCGCGTATCCGGGGACACCACCCTGGCCCTGGGCGTACCCGTAGGGCTGCTGGTCGAAGCCGACGTTCGGCCCGTACTGCCCCTGGGCGGCCGAGCCGCGGGGCAGGTTGCGGAACGCCGGGTTGCTACTGGAACGCACCTGATCCTCCTGGATCTGCTGGCACCTTGCATCGGGTTCAACGACCGCCCGGGCCTGCTGGTTCCCGTTCGAGAGCGTCGAGTAAAGAACACTTTACCCACGAACTCGATCAGGTGGCCCGACCCGCGCCGGGCTACACCGTATGCGACCGAGATCACGACCGTTCACCGCAGGTCACCCGATGGCCCCTAGACAATCCGAGTGATCACCCGCGAACCTTCACTACGCGTGTTCGGGAAGTGACCGAAGGCGTGTCGGGGAGTTGTTCGATCGTGTGACCTGCGGCGACGCACAGGCGTCGGAGCAAGGCACGTTGAAGGAGTCAACACACCATGGGGTGGTCTTCACGCCCGCGCGCCCGCCTGCGCTCCGCTGCCGGCCTGGTCGCTGCCGCGCTGGTCGGCGCGCTCTCCGTCACCGCGGCCGGGACGACGCCCGCGAGCGCCGCTACGAAGGAGGGCGTCGGGCTCGAGCTCAAGCCGGGCCAGTCCGTCGAGGGCAAGCCGGCGAGCCGCAACTGGCTGGGGTCGTACCTGGTCGGCGGCAAGCAGGTGTTCTGCGTCAGCTTCCAGCTCAAGGCACCGGACACCGACGAGAAGTACAAGCCCGGCGACGAACTGCTCACAAAGTGGGGCGAGAAGATCCCCGCCGACCACGCGGCGAACATCTCGTACTTGCTGCTGCGCTACGGCGACACCAAGGACGCGAACACCGCGGCCGCGCTCGCGCACCTGCTGCACTCGTGGACCGCGGCTCCGCGCCCCGGCCACGACGACCTCAACCCGAACCTGTCCAAGGCGGAGATCGGGTACGACGCCGACTTCCACCTCAAGGGGCTCAAGGCCGAGTCGCAGGCCGCGTACGACGACGTCGCGAAGCTGACCGCCGACGCCGAAGCCAACCGCGGCCCGTGGACCGCGTCGGTGACGCCGCCCAAGGACGACCAGCACCTCGGCAAGGCGGCGACCTGGACGATCACGGTCAAGAACGCCAAGGGCACCGGGGTGCCGGACGTCCCGGTGAAGATCGACGCGGCCGACGCGACGCTCGCGACCGATGCCACTGACTCCGCCACCTCCGCAGACGCCGGCTCCGGTCAGGCTGGTCAGACTTCGGAGCAGACGAGCGGCAGCGCGACCGCCCAGGGTGCGCAGACCGAGACCACGCTGAAGACCGGCTCCGACGGCACGGTCTCGGTGAAGCTCACGCCGACCGGCGACCAGCCGAAGCTCTCCACATCGCTGTCCGCGCCGGCCGACCGGCCGTACGTGCAGAACCCGGTGAACACCGGCATCCAGAACGTCGTGTCGACCGGCGGCGAGAAGACGCTGACCGCGCAGGGCGTCGCGGCCATCGCGAAGCCCGGCGAGGTCCAGGTGACCAAGAAGGACGCGAAGACCGGCAAGGGCATCGGCGGCGCGACGCTGCGGATCACCGGCGCGGACGAGAAGGCGGCGGCCACCGGGCAGGACGGCAAGCCGCTCACCGGTCCCGATGGGCAGCCCGTGGTGGTCACGACCAGTGGCGACACCGGCGCGGTGACCGTCGACAACCTGCTCGCGCCGCAGGACGTCTGCGTCGTCGAGGTGAACGCGCCGCCGGGGTACGAGAACGCGTTCGACCCGAAGAACCCGCCCTCGGTGTGCGGCTCGCTGAAGCCGGGCGACACACTGGCGCTCTCACTGGTCAACACGCCGAACGAAGTGCCGCACGCGATCCCCGCCGGCGACCAGCCCGTGGCGATGGCGAAGGGCGCCGTGGACACGAGCTACTCGGCGCCGGGGCTGATCGGCCTCGCCGCGCTCGCGCTCCTCGGTTCGGCTCTGGTCGGGTTCGCCGCGCGCCGGGCGTCCCGGAGGTAAGCGAGAGCGGTAGGGGTATGGCAAGCAAGAGCCGGTTGATCACCGGTTTCGTCCTCGGCGCGGCGAGCGTCCTCGGAGTGGAACTCGCCACCGTCGTGATCAGCGCACCGCCGACGACGGTGGTGGCCGGCACCGCGCAGCCGGCCGCCGCCCTCGGCGTGGTGCCTTCTCCTTCGCCCGCTCCAGCTTCGTCGGCACCGCCGCCGGTTTCGACGGCGCCGTCGTCGGCACCCGCGGCACCGCCGCCCGCCGCGCCGGTGGAGCACAAGCAACCCGGACCGCAGAAGCCGGGCACGATCCGGCTGCCGGACGGCGGGACCGCCGCGATGGTCCGCCAGGGCCTCGGTCCGGGCAACACGCTGCCGGTGCCCTCGGACATCGGCCAGGCCGCGTGGTGGGGCGCCGCCCTCGACGCGGTGAGCGGCGCGAGCGTCTTCGCCGGGCACGTGAACTGGAAGGGCGCGACGGGACCGTTCGCCGAGCTGTGGAACGAGCGCATCGGCGGCGAGGTGACCATCGTGGACAGTGCGGGCAAGACGTCGCAGTACCGGATCTCGCAGCTGATCACCGTGCACAAGGACGATCTCGCCGGCCGCGCCGACGAGCTGTTCGGGCAGGCCGGGCCGCACCGCGTGGTGCTGGTGACCTGCGGCGGCCGGTGGGTCGGCGGGAGCGACGGGTACGAGGAGAACCGGGTCGTGATCGCGGACCCGGTCTGAACCGGCTCGGTGACGCGAGCGCCCCGGCGGGATTCCCGCCGGGGCGCTGCCTTTTCGTGCCCGCGGCCGGGGCACCGGCGGGCACCGTTGTGCGGTCCGCACCGGCGCGAGTGGACCGTTCGCGCCGCGGCCCGCCCGGTGTGAACGGTCCGTTCGTGCCGCTCACCGGGACTCGGGCCGCCGCAGAAAGCGCTCTCGACCAGCAGGACCCCCGTGCGGCCACAAGTTACTAGCGAGTAACATCACCCCGGCACGCTGTGGTCAGCACGGCGTCGATGCAGCAGAATGCGCAAGGGTCCAGCGGCGAACGGCGGAGGGTGATTCGGATGGCGACGTTCTTGGTGACGGGGGCGACCGGCTTGATCGGACGCCAGTTCACCCGGCAGCTGCTCACGCGGCCGGACGCGGACCGCGTCGCCCTCGTGGTGCGGGCGGGATCGCGCGAGAAGCTGGCCAAGCTGGTCGACAGCTGGCCCCACGCGGAGCGCGTGACGCTCGTGACCGGGGACCTCGGCGAGCCCCTGCTCGGCGTGTCCGAGGAGGACCGCGGCGACCTGCGTGGAGTGGACCACGTGGTGCACCTCGCCGCGCTCTACGACCTCACCGCCGACGACGAGGCGAGCATCAAGGCCAATGTGGACGGTACGCAGCACGTCGTCGACCTCGCCGCGGACCTGCGCGCCGGCTGCCTGCACCACGTGTCGTCCGTGGCCGTCGCGGGTGATCACGAGGGCCTGTTCACCGAGGACATGTTCGACGTCGGACAGCGGCTGATCACGCCGTACCACCGCACGAAGTTCGAAGCCGAAAAGCTGGTGCGCGAGCAGCACGAGGTGCCGTGGCGCGTGTACCGCCCCGCCGTGGTCGTCGGCGACTCCGAGACCGGCGAGATGGACAAGATCGACGGGCCGTACTACCTGTTCCCCGCCATCAGCAGGCTCACCGGGCTGCCCGATCTGCCGATCGTCGGGCCGGACCTCGGCGACACCAACGTCGTGCCGGTCGACTACGTCGCCAAGGCGCTGCTGAACCTCGTGACCACACCGGGTGTCGACGGCCGCGCCTTCCACCTCGTCAACCCCGAGCCGCAGCCGGTGGTGTCGGTGTACAACGCGTTCGCGCGGGCCGCCGGCGCGCCGACGATCACCGTGCAGCTCGGCGAAGGCGTGTCGAAGGGGATCGTCGGGCTGGCGAAGCTCAGCGAGCACATCCCGGGCTTCACGATCGCGCGCGACGCGGTGCTCGAGCGCCTCGGCATCCCGCCGGTGCTGCTCGAGACGATGGCGTTCCCGTCGGTGTTCGCGTCGGCCGAGACGCGCAAGGCGCTGGCGGGCACCGGCGTCGAGGTGCCACGGCTCGACGACTACGCGGCGACGCTGTGGCGCTACTGGCGCGAGCACCTCGACCCGTTCCGCGCGCGCAAGCACGGCCCGCGCGGTGAGCTGGACGGGCGGCGCGTGATCATCACCGGCGCGTCGTCGGGCATCGGGCGCGCGACGGCGCTGAAGGTCGCGGCCGCGGGCGGCGTGCCGCTGCTGGTGGCCCGGCGCCAGCACGAGCTGGAAGAGGTGCGCGACGAGATCATCGCGGCCGGCGGCACCGCGGCCGTCTACCCCGCCGATCTGACCGACGAGGATTCGGTGCACAAGGCCGTCGACGCGATGCTCGCGGAGCACGGCCGGATCGACATGCTCGTGAACAACGCGGGCCGTTCGATCCGCCGGTCGATCAAGCTGTCGTACGAGCGCATGCACGACTACGAGCGCGCCATGGCCATCAACTACTTCGGCGCGGTGCGGCTGATCCTCGCGGTCCTTCCGCACATGTCGGAGCGCAAGTTCGGGCACATCGTGAACGTCTCCTCGATCGGCGTGCAGGGCATCGCGCCGCGCTTCTCCGCGTACGCCGCGTCAAAGGCCGCGCTCGACTACTTCTCGCGCATCGCCGCGACCGAGACGCACGGCGACGGCATCACGTTCACCACGATCCACATGCCGCTCGTGCGCACGCCCATGATCCGGCCGACGAAGATCTACGACGCGTTCCCCACGAAGTCGCCGGAACAGGCGGCCGACATGGTGATGAAGGCGCTGATCGAGCGGCCGAAACACATCGGAACTCCGGCGGGGCAGGCGATCGGCCTCACCTACGCGCTGGCGCCGGGCCTCACCGACGCGATCGCGTACCAGGGTTTCCGGATCTTCCCGGATTCGACGGCGGCAGGCGGCTCGGGCCGGCTCAAGATCGGCCGCGGGGAGAAACACTTGTCGCGCGCGGCGATGGCGCTCGCCCGGTTGTCGCGCGGGTTCCACTGGTAGTCACGGAGGGTTGGAGAGGGTGAGGCCGGTCAGGGGACGAGCACCGCGATGCGCTCGACACGTGGCGGTGAATCACCACTCCTGACGGCGGCGACACAATGTGCGCGGGTACGGTCGGGCCTATGGTTCCCGAGCGAGACAACGGCCTCCTGCCTCTGCGGCGCGAGTACACCCAGGCGTGGCACGGCTTCGACCGGACCGAGGTGCGCCAGTACCTCGATCACGTCGAGGCGCAGCTGCGCCGGCTGATCAGCGATCGCGACTCGGCGGCGACGCAGGTCGCCACGCTGCAGCGCGAGCTCGAGACCGCGCGCGGTGAAGTGGCCAAGCTCCAGGGCCGCGTCGAGGAGCTGATGAAGCCGCCGGAGCGGCTCGAGGACCTGGACGAGCGGATGCAGCGCACCGTCCAGCTCGCGAACGCACGGGCCGACGAGGTCACGAAGCGCGCGCAGGTGGCGGCGGAGAAGCACTGGGCTTCGTCGACGGAGGCGTCGACGAAGCTGCGGGAGCGTTACCAGCGGCTCGTGGAGGAGCTGGACAAGCAGGCCGAGGCGCTGCACTCCGAGCACGAGGCCGCGCTGAAGGAGACGCGTGCCGAGGTGCAGCGGCTCACCGTCGAGGCGGCTCAGCGCCGGGAACTCCTCGACAACGAAGCCGAGCGCAAGCGCCGCAAGATCGAGCGCGACTTCGATGCGAAGATCACCTCGGAGCGCACCGCGCACGAGAAGCTGATCGCCGATCAGCGTTCGGCGAGCAAGCAGCAGGCCGAGCGCCGCGTCGCCGAAGCGACGGCCGAGGCCAAGCGCCGGCTCGACGAAGCCACGACGGAAGCCAAGCGGCGCCTCGACGAGGCCACCACGCAGGCCGCCCAGCGCACCACCGCGGCGACGCGCAAGGTCGAGCGCCTCGCCGAAATCCGGGAGCAGGCCCGCAAGAACCTCGCGATGGCCGACGAGGTCCTCAGCCGCAGCGAAGGCCTCCTCGCCGCGCTGCCCGCGGAGTCCGTGATCCCGTCGGCGTCGAAACTGGTCGGCGGCGACGAGCCCGCCCCGAAGCCCACGCCGGCTCCCGCTGCCGCGCCGAAGCCGAAGCCCGAGGTCGTCTCGGTCGACTCACCGACCACGCCCGCTTCCCCGACGGTGAAGCCCAAGCCCGCCCCGGCGAATGCCACCTCGGCGCCCAAGGCCGAGAACGGCACCCCGCAGCCGGTCTCCCAGTCGGCGGGCAAGCCCCGCTCCTGACCGGAGTTCGCAACGCACGAAGGCCGCTTTCCCGTTTCCGGGGAAGCGGCCTTCGCTTTGTCGCAGCGACCGAGCCGGCGGGACTTTTTCAGCCCCAGTGCAAAAATCGGTAGTGCAGGCCCGTGGACGACTCCAGCCATTCGCCGACGGAGTCAGGCGGGCGGCCGACGTCCGGGGCGTGCGTGTCGCCGTCGAACGGGGTGCGCAGTTCGGTGACGACGATGCGGTCGGCGAACGGCACCGCTGCTCGGTAAACCTCCGCGCCACCGATGATCCAGACGTCGGCGGAGCAGACGGCGAGGGCCGAATCCAGATCCGGGAAGGTCTCCACGCCGGGCTGGGGAGTGCTGGACAGCACGAGGTTCCGCCGGCCGGGCAGCGGGCGGAAGCGCGGCGGAAGCGATTCCCACGTGCGGCGGCCCATGAGCACGGTCGCGCCCGCGGTCAGGGTGCGGAAGTGCTTCAGGTCTTCCGGCAGGTGCCACGGCAGGGTGCCGTCGCGGCCGATGACGCCGTTCGAGGACTGCGCCCAGACCAGGCCGACGACCCGGCCGCCGGACAGCGGAGCGGCGGTCACACCGCCACCGGGGCCTTGATGCCCGGGTGCGGGTCGTAGCCGTCGACCGAGATGTCGTCGTAGGTGTAAGCGAACAACGATTCCACGGGCTTCAGCCGCAACGTCGGGAACGGCCGCGCGTCGCGGGCCAGCTGCGTGCGCACCTGCTCTTCGTGGTTGTCGTAGATGTGGCAGTCGCCGCCGGTCCACACGAAGTCACCGACGCCGAGGCCGACCTGGTCGGCGATCATGTGCGTGAGCAGCGCGTAGCTGGCGATGTTGAACGGCACGCCGAGGAACAGGTCCGCGCTGCGCTGGTACAGCTGGCACGAAAGCTTGCCCTCGGCCACGTAGAACTGGAAGAACGCGTGGCACGGCGGCAGAGCCATGCGCGGGATGTCCGCGACGTTCCACGCCGACACGATGATCCGCCGCGAGTCGGGGTTTTCGCGCAGCGCGCGCAGCACTTCGCCGATCTGGTCGACGTGCCCGCCGTCCGGCGTCGGCCACGACCGCCACTGGACGCCGTAGACCGGGCCGAGCTCGCCGTCCGGGGCTGCCCACTCGTCCCAGATCGAGACGCCGTTCTCCTGCAGCCACGACACGTTCGAATCGCCGCGCAGGAACCACAGCAGCTCGAACGCGATCGAGCGGAAGTGGACCTTCTTCGTCGTGATCAACGGGAACCCCTCGGACAACCGGTAGCGCAGCTGGTGCCCGAAGATCGACCGCGTGCCCGTGCCCGTGCGGTCCGCCTTGCGCGCGCCCGTTTCGAGCACAAGGCGGAGCAGGTCTTCGTACTGGGTGTCCGGCATGCCCGCGAGCCTAGACGACGCCGCGCCGGAATCGGCTCAGCGACTGCGCGGCCACGGGTAGACGTCCTCCAGCTGCGCGGCCAGCCCCAGCAGCAGCTCTTCGCCGCCGGGCGGGGCGACGAGCTGGACGGACGTGGCGAGGTCGTAGGCCGGATGGCGGCCGACGGGCACGGACAGCGCCGGGTAGCCCGCGAGGTTCCACGCGCCGGTGAAGCCGGCGACGCGGACGGCCGGTGTGAAGTTCGCGAGCCACGAGCGGCGGTGCCAGCGCCGGGCCTTCGGCGGCAGCGTGGCGAGCGTCGGGGTGATGAGCACGTCGTGGGCGGAGAAGAACTGCTCGGCGCGGGAAAGCCACGCAGTGCGGCCGCGTTCGCTGACGAAGCGCGACGCGACGTGGCCCGCGCGGACGTGGGTGCGCGTGCGCGGTTGCAGCTTCGTGAGGTCGAATTCGGCGTCGGCGTGGGCCGCCGGCCCGGCGAACCAGCGGGTGACGAGCGCGACCAGCGTGCCGAAGCCGTACTCCGGGGTGGCGTCGGTGACGGTGTGCCCGGCGGCGGCGAGCAGCGTGCCGGCGCGGATGACGGCGCGGCCGAGCGGACGCGGGAGCGGCGCGCGGGTGACGGGCACCTGCGTCGACAACGCGATGCGCTGCGGAGCCGGCGACCCGATCGAAGCCAGGTCCGGACGTTCGCCCAGCACGGACATGAGCAGCGCCGCGTCGGCGGTCGTGGTGGCGAGCGGGCCGTGGGTGGACATGCCGAACCAGCCCTCGGCCGGCTCGCGCACGACACCGCGGCCGGGCTTCAACCCGACGAGGCCGCACATCGCCGAAGGCAGGCGGATGGAACCGAGGCCGTCCGTGCCGTGTGCGATCGGGACCATCCCGGCCGCGACGGCCGCCGCGCTGCCGCCCGACGAACCGCCCGCCGTGAACGCCGGCTCCCACGGGTTGCGGGCGATGCCGGCGGGGTCGTCGCTCATCGGGTAGATACACAGCTCGGGCACGCGCGTGAGGCCGACGATCACCGCACCCGCCGCGCGCAGCCGGTGCGCGATCACGCCGTCTTCCGCGTACGGCGCCGGGGAACCCGCCGCTGAGCCCCAGCCCGCGTACTCGCCCGCGACCTCGGTGACGTCCTTGACCGCGACCGGCACACCCGCCAGCGGCAGCTCCGCCAGGTCGGGCCGCGCCGCGACTTCCGCCGCTTCCGCAAGCGCTTCCACCGCGCGCACCCGCCGGAACGCACCGACCACGCCGTCGGCCGCCTCGATGCGGGCGAGCGCTTCGCGGGTCACCTGAACCGGATCCAGCTCACCGTCGCGCACCGCGCGCGCGATCTCCACCGCAGTCTGCACCATGATCCGCACCCTAACCGTCCTCAGTGGACAGCGACAAGGCTCCGGGCGCAGTCGAGGACCGTCGTCCCGGCGGGCCGCGGTTGCCACCCGAGCAGCCGGAGCGCTTTCGCCGACGTGTACACGTTCTTGCGCCCGAGGTCGGGCGCCACCTCGCGCACGCCGGAGTTCACGAGCGCGAGCGCACGCAGCACGAAATCGGGCAAGCCTCGCGTCGGCACCCGGCTCGCCGCCGGGCCGAGCTTCTCGCGGATCTCGCGCGCGGCGTCGCGCAGCCAGAGGAACTCACCGACGCCGATGAACCGCTCGCCGGCGGCCGCGGGGGCGAGCATCGCGCGGAGGTGGAGGTCGGCGAGGTCGCGCACGTCGCTCACGCCGTAGCCCAGCCGTGGCACGCCGGGCACGCGGCCGCCGAGCAGCGTGCCGATGAGCTGCACGGAGCCGAGCGCCTGCCCGTCGAGCACCGGGCCGAGGACGGCGCCGGGGAGGATCGTCGTCAGCGTGGTGCTGCCGCCGTGTCCGGCCATGAAGTCCCACGCGGCGCGCTCGGCGACGGCCTTCGAGCGGCGGTACGGGTTGAGACGGCGGTCGCTGACGTCGGTCCAGAGGCGCTCGTCGTAGACGTCGTCGGAGCGGGTACCGATCGGCGGCGCGGCCGCGGCGCACGACGACGTCAGCACCACGCGCTCGACACCCGCATCGGTGGCCGCCTTGAGCACCCGCAGGGCGCCGTCCCGGGCGGGGCCGATGAAGGCGTCGGGGTCGCGCGAGCCGTCGCCGCCCAGCGGCGAGGCGACGTGGAGGACGTGGGTGCAGCCGGCCACCGCGTCGGCCCAGCCCGCGTCGGCGGTGAGGTCGGCGACCACGACTTCGAGCCGGTCGCCGGGGTCGATCTCGGAGCCGACCGCGCGGCGCACCGCCGCCTCCTTCGCGGCCGAACGCACGGTCGTGCGCACGTCGTGGCCGCGGCGCAGCAGTTCGGCGATGCACCAGCCGCCGACGTAACCGGTGCCGCCGGTCACCAGAACGGGTCCGGGCATGATCGCCTCCAGTTCGTTAGCCGATCGGCTAATGAAACTACTGTAGCGCACCGCGTCGGCTAGCATCACCAGGTGTCACCCACCCGGGCGGAGCAGGCCGCACAGACGCGTCGGACGGTCCTCGACACGGCCCGGCGGCTGTTCACTGAGCAGGGCTACGACGCGACGTCGCTGCAGTTGATCGCCGACACGATGGGCGTCACGAAGGCCAACGTCTACTACTACTTCCACTCGAAGGCCGACCTCCTGGAAGCGCTGCTCCAGGAGAGCATCACGGCGTTCGACGCGTTGCTCGACGCGGCCGCGGCGCTCGACGACCCGCGCGCCCGGCGGGAACTGCTGGTGGACGGATTCGTGGCGCAGGTCGTCGCGCAGCGCTCACTGTCGCCACTGGACCCCCCGGCGCGGCGACACGAGACGCTCGGGCCGACGCTCGAGGCCCAGGCCACCCGCGGCCTGCACCTGCTCTACGGCGCCACGCCGACCCCCGACGAAACCGCCGCCTACGCGACGGCCACCGAACTCGGTCCGGCGCTGCGCAGCCTGGGCCACCTGCCGGACGCCGAACTGCGCGCGACGCTGCGGCGGTTGTGCCTGCGGGTGCTGGAAGTCCGAGTACACAAAGGACCTTCCCCGCACCGGTGAGCGGGAAAGGTCCTGGTGGAGCCGCCGACGAGGTCGAGTGGCCGGATCAGATGGCGCCGGCGCGCAAAGCGTAGGCAACGGCGTGCGCGCGGTTGTTCAGACCGCACCGGGTCATCAAGCCGTAGAGGACGTTCTTGACCGTGCGCTCCGAGTAGCAGAGCTTCGTGGCGATCTCTTCGGTGCCGTAGCCCTCGGCGACCAGGCGCAGGACGTCGCACTCGCGCGCGGCGAGGCCGGACAGCGTGAGGCCGTTGGGCTCGAGCACGTCACGGCGCATGCGCTGGACCTGGCCGAGCAGGGCACCCTGCAGGCGGGGCGGGAGGCTGGCCGTGCCGTCGCCCGCGGTGAGCACCGCGGTGACCAGTTCGGCGCCGCCCGTTTCGCGGCGCGGCAGGATCGCGACGACCCCGCATTCGATGGCGGTCATGAGGTCGCTCTCCCGGAAGTGGTCGGCGACGATGACGAGGTGCGGGCCGGCCAGCTGTTCCGACTCCCGGCCGAGCTCCTTGACCCGCGACAGCACGCGGTCGGTCACGTGCTCCTCCATCACGAGGACCACGTCGGCCTGCGCGGCCGAATCCTCGGGGAGGACCTGCAGCTCGGCGCGGGTGCCCAGCAGGCTCGCCGCGCCGGCCTTGGTGATCGGGTCCGAGGCGAGAACAGCGACTTTGACGAGCTTCACGACTTCTCCTACTGCCACTCCACGTTGACAGTGAGAAGTCTCGCGCGCGCGACTTCACGTTTTCTTACCAAGAATCTTCACGCGGCGGCGCGGGCGTGAAGAATCTCCCGATAACCGCAGGTCAACGGCCTCGACACGGGTCTCGGTGAAGTCTTCACAGTGGCCGCGCTCACACGGTCAGCTTCACACCGCTCTCACGGTAAACGGTTTCATGGGCACAGCCCGCACGCCTCGCCACCCGGGGACTCGCAGCTGCCCGAGATCTCGCGGAACGCGTCGCGCGCCCGCTCGACGCAGTCGGGCATGCGGTCCAGCGCCGCGGTCCACGCTCGCTTGGCGGCCCAGTACCGCGCCTGCGCCTCGGGGGTCCAGCCGGCCACGTCCTGTTCCACAGTGGACTCCAGCTCCGCCAGCACGGCGCGGATCCCCCCGGTCGTCTCCCCCATCCGGTCCAGGATCTCGTCGGCTTCGGAGAAGCCGGCACGCTCGGGCTTCATGCGCCGCCCGGGCACGGGACCCGGCGTTCACCGGCCGCGCCGCCGGTGACTGCGAGCAGGTCGGCGAGCCGGCCCAGGATGAGGTCGTACTGCTGCTCCCAGTCGTTCATCGCCTGGCCGAACCGCACCGACGCTTCGCCGCGCCACGACGCCTGCAGCGCGGCCATTTCGCTGTTGACCTGCCTCAAGTGGGCGTTGGCCGAATCGATCGCGCGCGCGAACTCGCCCGCCGCGTCCCGCATGCCGTCCGGCACCGCCCTGGGAGGAATCGATTTCACGACGCTCTCCTCACCACACCACCACGTCCCCAGTGACCCGCGCACCGTGCCGCGCGGGCTCACCACCGAGCGTGACCCAACGACGGGGGGTGGCGAAACCGGGGACCAGGTGGTATGCCCGATTTTCGGATATCCTTGCCTGCGGTTCCACTCGCTGCGCCGCGGCCGAGTTTCCCCGGTGTTCGCCGTCACGCCGAGTGGTCGTCACACCGCGGCCCGAGACTGGCGGACGGGGCCGGCGGGGAGAACGGCCCCGAGCCGCCGGGCCACTCGTTCGAGCGTAAGATCGCCCGTGGCATCCGGCGTTGACGATCCGTCAGCGCGTGAAGGGAGACCGATGTCGGCAGCGGACGGCGCGGCAGGCGGTCTCACCGCGCCGACGATCCAGCTGCTCGGCCCGGTCCGCGCCTGGCGCGGCGGCAACGAGGTCAGCCTCGGCTCCGCCCACCGCCGCACCGTGCTCGCCGTGCTGGCGATGGCGCCCAACCGCACCGTTTCGCGCGAAGAGCTGATCGATTCCGTGTGGGGCGACGCCCCGCCGGCGAGCGCCCAGGGCAGCATCTACACCTACGTCTCAGGTCTGCGCCGCGCGCTCGAACCGGGCCGCACCAAGGGGTCCGGACCACAGCTGCTCGCGTCGATCGGCTCGGGCTACTCGCTGTGCGTCGAGGCCGGGACCGTCGACGTCCACCGCTTCGAGGCCCTGCGCGAGCAGGCCCAGCGCCACCTCGCCGCCGGCGAACGGCGTCAGGCGCGCGAGAAGCTCGACGAAGCACTCGCGCTCTGGCACGGCGAGCCGCTGCAGGGGCTGCCCGGCCCGTTCGCGGCGTCGCACCGCGCGCGGCTGGAGGAACTGCGCCTGGCGACGGTCGAGCGCCGCGCGGAGGTCGTGCTCGACGACGGCGGCCACGGCGAGCTCGTGACCGAACTGCGAGCGCTGACGGGTGAGCACCCGTTTCGCGAACCGTTGCACGGCCTGCTCATGCGCGCGCTGTCGCTCGGCGACCGCCGCACCGAAGCGCTGGCCGTCTACACGGATCTGCGCGACAAGCTGGTCGATTCCTTCGGCACCGAACCGAGCCCGCCGCTGCGTGATCTCTACGAACGCGTCCTCGGTGGTGGCGCCGCGAAGCCGGCGCCGGCGCCCCGGCCCGCGCAGGCGCCGGTCCGCGTGCCGCGGTTCCCGCTGCCCGTGCTGCCGCCGCGCGCGGACTTCTTCTTCGACCGCGCGAGCGAAACCCTCCTGCTGCGCGAAGCGGTCGCGGGACTGGGCAGCGGGCTCGGCCGGTCGATCTGGGTCGAGGGCGAACCCGGCATCGGCAAAACGGCGCTGCTGGCCGAAACGCTCGCGATGGCCCAGCAGGCCGGCGGCAAACCGCTCTTCGCCGCGGCCGACGCGCTCGACCAGCGCTTCGCGTTGCGCCCGCTGCTCGACGCGCTGGGTGTGCACCCGCGCGCTTCGGACCTGCGGCGCGCGGAGCTGGCCGTCGCGCTCGCGGAGAACCCCGGCGGCGACCCCGTGGAAGGCATCCTCGGGCTCGTCCGCGAGCTGTGCGCGGAGGAACCGCTCGCGCTCGTCGTCGACGACCTGCAGTGGGCCGACGACGCGACGCTGCGCGTGTGGCGCTACCTCAGCCGCGAGACGCGGCGGCTGCCGCTGCTGCTCGTCGGCGCGTGCCGCCCGGTGCCGCGGCCGGCCGAGCTGGACGGGCTGCGCGCGGAGCTCGCGGCCGACGGTACGGAACTGCTGCCGCTCGGGCCTTTGCCCGAGAGCGCCGTGCGCGATCTCGCGGCCGATCTCGCGGGCGCCCCACCGGGGCAGGTGCTGCGGGTCCTCACGTCGTACGCGGCCGGAAACCCGCGCTACGCCAAGGAAATCGTCGAAACCCTGCTCACCAACGGCATGATCCTGCTCGACGGCGCCCAGGCGATCGTCGACGGCAACAGCTGCCGCACGATCCCGGCGCCGCTGGGCTCGCGGGTCACGCTGTACTTGAGCTTCCTCACCAGCGGCACGCGCGACGTGCTGCGCTGGGCGGCCTTGCTGGGCAAGGAGTTCTCGCTCGCCGACATCGCGATCGCCACCGAGCGGCAGGCGACGGCGCTCGTCGGCGCCGTGGAAGAAGCGCTCGCGGCGGGCGTGCTCACCGAGTCCGACGACCTGCTCGCCTTCCGCCACCCCCTGCTGCGCCGCGTGCTCTACGAAAAGACGCCGGCCGCGATGCGCGTGGCGCTGCACCGCCAGCTCGCCGAAGCGTTCCAGGGCGCGGGTGCGTCGCCGGAGCGCGTGGCCGAGCAGCTGGCGGCCGCGCCCGTGCAGGTCGACCCGTGGGTCACCGGGTGGCTGCTCGAGCACATCGGCACGGTCGCCACCGAAGCGCCGCGCATGGCCGTCGATTTGCTGAAGCACGTCGTCACGCAGGCGTCGCTGCCGGCCGACGCGCGCGAGCCGCTCACGGCCACGCTCGCCCGGCTGCTGTTCTGGCTCGGCCGCGAGCCCGAGGCCGAGGCGCGCTCGGTCGTCGCGCGGACCGAGGACAGCCGCCAGGCCGCGGAGATGCGCTGGATCCTCGCGTACATCTACTACCGGCGCGGCGAGTTCCCGGAAGCGGCCGAAGAGGTCCGCCGCACGCTCGCCGACCCGAACGTGCCGGAGATGTGGCGCGGCCGCCACGAAACGTTGCGCGCGACGCTCGAACGCCTGGCCGTCGACGAAACGTCCGAACCGGACCTGTCGGAGCTGGGCGTGCTCGACGGTCTGGACGACGCCGCCGAGCCGCTGAGCACCGCGCGCCGGCTGGCCGCCACCCGCGCCGTGCCCGGCGAGATGCACCTCGCGGGCGCCGTGCACTACTACTGGCGCGGACGCTGGCCGGAGGCGCTGGCCGAGCTGGACACCGTGATCAAGGGCGGCGCGGAGACGGCGTCGTACGTGCTGCGCAGCCCGGGCTCGGCGCTGCTCGTGCACGGCGTCGGCGCGTTGATCGCGGGCCACCGCGACGAACCGGACGAAGCGAGCGCCCACCTCGAAGCGGCGGCGCACCAGCACTGGCCGCAGGGCCTGGAGCCCAACGGGGGTGACTACCTGCTGGCCGCGGAAGCGCAGCTGGCCGAGCTGGAGGGCAACCCGGAGGCGGCGCTGGCTGCGCTGACCCCGTTGCTGGACGAGGGTTATCCCCCTTCGGCGCGGCAGCAGTGGCTGCCGGACCTCGTGCGCCTGGCGACGCAGCTCGGCGAGCAGCACTACGCGTACCAGGCGCTGCGGCTGATCGACGACGAAGGCGCCGACGCCCCGCCCGCGCACACCGCGGCCGCTGCCCACTGCCGTGGTCTGGTCACCGGTGATCCCGACGCGATCCTCGGCGCGGCCGCGCACTACGAGGCCGCCGGCCGGGTCCTCAAACACGCGCGGGCCACGGAGGACGCCGCGATCCTGCTGGCCGAGCACGGCCGGCTCGACGAGGCGCGCACCGCGTTCCGCACCGCCCTCACCAGCTACGCCACGCTCGGCGCGGCCTGGGACGTGCGCCGCGCCGAGACGCGGATGCACCCGCACGGGATCCGCCGCGCCAACCCGGTGCGCAGCCGCGCGGCGGGCGAATGACCCCGGTTTCCCGCTGAGCGGGATCAGCCGAGAGGCTTACCCGACACTGGCCGCTCGTACGATGCCGGGCGATCACCGGCTCCCGGTAAGCTCGCGTGGTCAGACCGGTACGTCGAATGGAACGGCATGCCAGGGGATGCGCACAGCGGGTTGCGGGTGGACGTGCTCGGCCCGTTGCGGGCCTGGCGCGGTCCGGCTGAAGTCAAGCTCGGGCCGGCGCGCCAGCGTGCCATCTTCGCCATGCTCGCGGTCAACGCGGGCCGCTCCGTGCCGCGCGCCGAACTCATCGCGGGGGTGTGGGGCGACTCGCCGCCGGCCAGCGTCGAGGGCAGCGTGCACACCTACGTCTCGGGGCTGCGGCGCGCCCTGGACCCGGACCGCACGAAGTGGGCGGCCTCCGGGGTGCTGGTCTCCGACCCGCACGGCTACTCGCTGACGCTGGACCCCGAAGCCCTCGACGCGGCCGTCTTCGAACGGCACCGCGAGCAGGGGCAGCAGCACGCCGAGGCCGGTGACCACGGCAAAGCCGCCGCGGAGTACGACGCCGCACTCGCCTTGTGGCACGGGGAAGCGCTCTCCGGTGTGCCCGGCGGATTCGCCGAACGCCACCGCGAGCACCTCGCCGAGCTGCGGCTCGACACGATCGAGCGGCGGGCGGCCGCGGTGCTGGAGCTCGGTGGCCACCAGGACCTGATCGCCCAGCTGTCGGTGCTCGTCGACGAGCACCCGTTGCGCGAGGTGCTGCGGGAGTCGCTGATGTTCGCGCTCTACCGCAGTGGACGCCACTCCGACGCCCTCGACGTGTTCCGCGACGCGCGCGCGACCCTGCGCGCCGAGCTGGGTGTGGAGCCCGGGGCGCGGCTGCGGGAGCTGCACGGACGTGTGCTGGCGCAGGATCCGGCGCTGGACCTGCCCGAGGCGCCCGCCCCGGCTCCGGTGCCCGGACCCGACCCGATCTCGGTGCTGCCGCCGCGCGTCAGCCGCGCGCTGGCCGGTGGTGACACGGGTCCGCTGTTCGGCCGCGAAGCCGAGACGGAGCAGCTGGTGGAGCTGCTGGCCGAGGTCCGCGACGGACGCGGGCGGGCCGTGTGGATCGAGGGTGAGCCGGGCATCGGGAAGTCGGAGCTGCTGACTCGCGTGTTCAGTCACGCGGCCGGGCCCGGGCTGCAGCTGGCCTGGGTGGCGGCCGACGAGCTGAGCACCCGGT
Source organism: Amycolatopsis sp. NPDC051903 (assembly GCF_044452505.1). Taxonomy (NCBI): domain Bacteria; kingdom Bacillati; phylum Actinomycetota; class Actinomycetes; order Pseudonocardiales; family Pseudonocardiaceae; genus Amycolatopsis; species Amycolatopsis sp. NPDC051903. Next base: position 74,529 of record NZ_JBITBT010000013.1, read on the forward strand.
TCCCGCTGCAGGTGCTGCTGGAATGCCTCGCGATCGACGCCGCTTCGCCCGATCCGCGCCGGGCCCGCGTCGCCAAGGAGCTGGCGGGCGAGGGCGCGGCGCAGCGGGCGTGGGGGTCGACCGACCCGGTGCTCGGCGCCGTCGACCAGCTGCTGTCGCTGGTCGACGAGCTGTGCGCCGACTCGCCGCTGGTGCTCGTGATCGACGACCTGCAATGGGCCGACGAGTCGAGCGTGCTGGTGTGGCACCGGCTCTGCGCGGCGACGCGGCAGCTGCCGTTGTTGCTGGTGGCCGCGACGCGCCCGGCGCCCGACCGCGCGGAACTGGCGCAGCTGCGCCGGGGCGTCGAATCGCGCGACGGCGTGGTGCTGGACCTCGAGCCGCTGGTGTCCGACGACGTGGTGCGGCTGATCGAGGACCTGCTCGGCGCCGGTCCCGGGCCCGGCCTGCGCGAGCTCGCCGCTCGTGCTGCGGGAAACCCGTTGTACGTCAAGGAAATGGTCGACGTGCTCGTACGCGCGGGCGCGGTCGAGGTCGACTCGGGATACGCCGACGTCGACGACCCCGCCGAGTTCGAGACGCCGCGTTCGCTCGTGGCGGCCGTCGACCGGCGGCTGGACTTCCTGCCGCCGGAGACGCAGGACGTGCTGCGCTGGGGTGCGCTGCTGGGCATGGAGTTCGCGGTGGGCGACATCGCGGCGGTGCTCGGCATCCGGCCGTCGGACCTGCTGGGGCCGCTGGAAGAAGCGGTGGCGGCGAACGTGCTCATCGACACGGGCACGCAGCTCGCGTTCCGGCACCCGTTGCTGCGCCAGGCGTTGTACAACCGGCTGCTGTCGGGGACGCGGGCGGCGCTGCACCGGCAGGCGGCGGAAGCGCTGGCGCGCATCGGGGCGCCGGTGAAGCGGGTGGCGGAGCAGCTCGTGGCCGCGCCGTCCACAGTGGATCCGTGGGTGCTGGACTGGCTGGCGGAGAACCAATCGGCCGTGACGAACCGGGCGCCGCTGATCGCCGTGGAGCTGCTGGAGCGCGCGCTCACGGCGTGTTCCGCGGTGGACCCGCGGCGCGAAGGGCTGATCACGGCGCTGGTGAAGGTGCTGTTCCGGCTGGAGCGAAACCCGGAACCCCTTGCGGTGCAGGCACTCGAGCTGTCGAAGGACCCGGAGAACGTCGCGGAGATGCGGCACCTGCTCGCGACGCTGCGGTTCCGCCGGGGTGAGGTCGCGCGCGCCGTGCAGACGCTGGAGGAAGCAGAGGACGACCCTGCGCTGCCGGAGATCTGGCACGTGCGGCGCCGGCACCTGCTCGCGAACTTCCGCCGCGGTGGCCTGGACGACCTCGACGTCGCCGAAGCCAACGCGCACCAGGCCCGCGCGGAAGCCGACGGTGACCGCTACCTGACGGCGCACGCGCTGCAGACGTTGTGGCTGGTGGATTCCGTGCGCCGGCACCACGCGAGCGCACTGCGGCACATCGACGAGGCGATCGACGCCGTCGGCGACGAGCACGAGCTGGCCGACCTGCACCTGGACTTGCTGGACAACCGCGTGTTCACGCTGCAGAACCTCGATCGCCTGGCCGAGGCCGACCGCACGCTGCGCGCGGCGGGTGAGGTCGCGCAGCGGCACGCGATGCCGATCGGGCTGCAGGTGTCCGTCGCGGTGCACCGGTACTGGGAGGGCCGCTGGGACGAGGCGCTGGTCGAACTCGACACCGTGACCGAGGACGGTCCGGCCATCACCTTCTACGGCCTGCGCGAACCGGGTGCGGCCGCGTTGCTGCTGCACGGCGTCGCGTCGCTGATCGCCGCGCGGCGCGGTGAACGCGGGCAGGCCGCCGCGCACCTGGACGCCGCCGAGGAGTACGCGCCGGCGACCGGCGCGGAGCGGGAGAGCTTCGACTTCCTCCTGGTGGCCAACGCTTTGGTGGCCTGGCAACGGGGCGAGGTCAAGGAGGCGCTGACCGTCCTGGAGCCCATCCTCAACCCGACGTACGCGGCGATGATGCTGCGCCACCAGTGGCTGCCGATGTTCGTCTCCCTGGCCCTCGACGCGGGCGACGACGCCCGCGCCCTGCGCGGCCTGGCGGTCTGCGAAGAGGAAGCCGCGAAGGAACGCGAACCCGCACGCGCCCACGCGGCGATGGACTGGTGCCGCGGCCTGATCGACGGCGACCCGGCTCCGGTGCTGCGGACCGTGGAACACTTCCGGGCCGTCGGGCGCCGGCCCGAACTCGCCAGCGCCCTTGAGGACGCGGCCGCGCTGCTGGCCCGGATCGGCGACCTGCCGGCGGCCCACGTGGCCTTCGACGAGGCGGCCGAACTGTACTCGGCCCTGTCCGCCCGGTGGGACCTGCAACGGGCGGAAAAGCGGCTGCGCGACCTGGGCGTGCGCCGCGGTGGCCGCACGCCGGCGGCCGCCCGGCCCGGCCGCGGGTGGGATTCGCTGTCGCCGCTGGAGGTCCGCATCGCGACACTCGTGGCGGACGGCCGGTCGAACCCGGACATCGCCACGGAACTGGCCCTGCCCCGGCGGACGGTGCAGGCGCACGTGGCGAGGTTGCTGGGGAAGCTGGAGTCGCCCTCACGCAGCGGAGTGGCGAGTGCGGTGGCCCGGCGGATCAGCTGACGGCCGGGTTTCGGGCTCCGTTCCCGGCGGTGGGGTGGGCTGAACTGAGAGGGTGGGTGTCGCCGCGCCCTCGGAATCGCGTTCGAGCTCGGACACTCGGGGCTTCTCGGGTTGCCGCGGATCCCACGACGCCCGGCGCGGCGCTCGCGATCTGCACCACCGCGGCGGCGATCGTGCTGCTCGTCAGCACCCCACGACACCGACGCGCGCTCCCGTGACCAGCCGTTCGAGGCGAACCGATCCCCGGACCCGGGGTCACTCTTTCGGCTGTTACATCGGAAGCATGTGCGTCACAGTTCGATTTGTGGTCTGATATGCCCCGCTACCCGGTATGTACGGAGGGGGAATCGATGAAAAGCGTGGTTTGGTGGTCTGTCGGCCTGCTGTTCGGGCTGGGTTTGCTGGCGCTCGGGCTGTTCGGCTCCGGGGGCAGCACCAAGGTGCTGTGCGGCACCGAAGAGATGCAGCCGGGGCAGACCTGCGAGAAGACCCAGTACGGCCTGACGTCCAGCGAGACCTACGAAGAGAAACTGCAGGAATCGATCGACGACGGGAAGTCCTTCGAGGGCGGTGGCCGGTGGGTCACGTTCGGGATCGGCGCGGGGATCGCGGCCGCGTGCGGTTGGCGGCTGGTCGTCGCGATTCGGCGCAGGGCCAACCAGGGGTCCGGCTCGGTTGCCCAGACCGTGCCCGGGCAGCAGCCCGGCTTCGCTCCACCGCCGGGATTCCCGCAGCAGGGGTTTCCGGTCCGACAGGACTTCCAGCAGCAGCCGGGATTCCCGCAGCAGCCCGGATTCCAGCAGCAGTCCGGATTCCAGCCACCGCGAGGGTTTCAGCAACCTCCGTCGCCGGGATCCCAGCCGCCGCAGGGGCCGCATCAGCAGTAGCACCTACCGGCCGTGATCGGGTGCGAGGGCCGGGCCCGCTGTCCTCAAGCGGGCACTCGGTTGGTGCGGGCCACCCGGCCCAGGAAGCGGCCCGAGTCCTTGATCGTGCGGGTCTGGGTGGCGAAGTCGACGTGGACGAGGCCGAAGCGCTGGGTGTAGCCCATGCCCCATTCGAAGTTGTCGAGCAACGACCAGGCGAGGTAGCCGCGGATGTCGGCGCCGGCCGAAAGAGCGTCGTGGACCGCGCGGATGTGGGTGTCCAGGTAGGACACTCGGGCGGGGTCGGGTACGGAGCCCGCTGTGACGGTGTCTTCGAAGGCCGCGCCGTTCTCCGCGATGACCAGCGGGAGGCCACCGGTTCGGGAGTCGAGCCACACCAGCAGGTCGGTGAGGGACGAGGGGGTCTGTTCCCAGCCGAAGGAGGTCAGCGGGCCGCGCGGGGGCAGCACGTCCAGGCCGCGCAGGCCGGGCAGCGGGCAGTTGCTCGGGGCGAGCGGGTCGTCGAGCGGGGCGACGCGGGCGGGGGCGTAGTAGTTCACCCCGAGCCAGTCGATGGCCGCCGCGATGGTTTCCAGGTCACCGGGCCGGATGGCCGCGGCGAAGCGACCGCCGTGGTGTTCGACGTCGGCCATCACGTCGGGCGGGTAGCCCTTGCCGAGGACGGGGTCGAGGAAGAACCGGTTGTGGATGCCGTCGAACTTGCGGACGGCTTCGCGGTGCGCGTCGGTGTCGCCGTCGGCCAGGGCCGGGGCGAAGTTGAGGGCCAGCGAAAAATCTTGTCCCGGCCGGGCTTGTTCCGTCAGCGCGCGCATCGCGAGGCCGTGGCCCAGCAGCAGGTGGTGCGCGGCCACGAGCGCGGTGTCGTAGTCCTGGACCCCGGGCGCGTGGACGCCGCTGCCGTAGCCCAGGAACGCCGCGCAGAACGGCTCGTTGATCGTCGTCCACTGGGGCACGCGGTCACCCAGGGCGTCGTGGACCACGGCCGCGTAGTCGGCGAACCGGGACGCCGTGTCCCGCGCGGGCCAGCCGCCCGCGTCTTCGATCGCCTGCGGCAGGTCCCAGTGGTACAGCGTGAGCACGGGCAGGATGTCTCGGCTCAGCAGCTCGTCGACGAGCCGGTCGTAGAACGCGAGGCCCTCGGCGTTGCGGGTGCGGCCGTCGGGCAGCACGCGCGGCCAGGCCACGGAGAACCGGTACACGGGCAGCCCCAGCTCGTCGACCAGCGCGACGTCCTCGGCGTAGCGGTGGTAGTGGTCGCACGCCACTTCCCCGGTGTGCCCCTCGAGGACCTTGCCCGGGGTCGCGCTGTAGGTGTCCCAGATGGACGGTCCCCGGCCACCTTCGGCCACCCCGCCCTCGATCTGGTACGCCGCGGTCGCGGCACCCCACCAGAAGCCCGCGGGGAACTCGAGTTCAGCCATGCACAGCACCTTTCAGGATCCCCCGCACCAGATACCGCCCCAGGACCAGGAACAGCGCGATGACCGGCAGCACGCCGAGCGTCGCACCCGTGAGCATCAACGCGTAATCGGTGTAGTAGCCGCTGGCCAGCTGCGAGAGCACGACCTGCACGGTCGGCGTCTCGTTCGGGTCGAGCACGACCAGCGGCCAGAAGTAGTCGTTCCACGCGGCCATGAACGTGAGCATCGCCAGCACCGCCGCCTGCGGCCGGATCGAAGGCACGGCCACGTGCCAGAACGTCCGCAGCACCGACGCTCCGTCCACAGTGGCCGCGTCCACGAGCTCACCGGGCACCGCGCCCTCGCACGCCTGGCGCATCCAGAACACGCTGAACGCCGACACCAGCGCGGGCACGATCACCGCCTGCAGCTGCCCGTACCAGCCGAAATCGCTGACGACCAGGAACAACGGGATCACGCCGAGCTGCGCCGGCACCATCGCCGAGCCCACCACGAACAGGAACAGGCTGTTGCGGCCCGGGAACTTCAGCCGCGCGAAGGCGAACCCGGCGAAGCTCGCCAGGACCACATTGGACACCATCACGGTGCCCGCGACGATGAGCGAGTTCCCGATCGCCAGCCAGAAGTCGACGGTGTCGAACACGCGCCGCACGTTCTCCAGCAGGTGCCCGCCCGGCAGCAGCAGCGGCGACGTCTCCCCGATCGCCGAGTTGTCCCGCGTGGACACCACGAACGACCAGTACAGCGGGAACAGCGAAGCGCCGAGCACCCCGACGAGCACCACGTAGACCCACGCGCCCGCGCGCCGCCGCGGCCTCACGGGGCGCTCACGAAGCGGCGCACCAAGCGGTAGTTGACGAAGGCGAACAGCACGCAGAACACGAACATCACCCACGACAGGGCCGCCGCGTAGCCGGCGTCGAACTTGCCGAACCCCTTCTCGTACAAGTACATCGTGAGCGTCTGGAACTGCCGGTCGTTGCCGCCGGTGCCGCTCGAACCAGTCGCGTCGAACAGCTGCGGCTCGGCGAACAGCTGCAGCCCGTTGACCGTGCCCGCCACCGCCGTGAACGCGATCGTCGGGCGGATGCCGGGCACGGTCACCGACCAGAACGAACGCCAGCGCGAAGCGCCATCGATCGCCGCGGCCTCGTAGAGGTCCTGCGGCACGGCCTGCATCGCCGCCAGGTAGATCAGCGCGTTGTACCCCGTCCAGCGCCACATCACCATCGTCGCGATGGCCAGGTGCGACGACCACTTGCGCGCCTGCCACGAAATCGGGTCGAGGCCGAACCAGCCGAGGACCTCGTTGACCACGCCGTAGTCGCGGCTGTACAGCTGCGCGAACACCAGCCCGACGGCCACCACCGACACGACGTTGGGCAGCAGCACGCCGGTGCGCCACCACGTCGCCGCGCGCAGCGGCCGGTTCAGCAGCGCCGCGATGCCCAGCGCCAGGAAGAACTCCGGGATCGCGGCGAGCAGGAAGATGCTGGTGGTGTTGAACAGCGCGTTGTAGAACCGCCCGTCGGTGAACAGGGCCGCGTAGTTCGCGAGGCCGAACCCGCCTTTGTCCCCGCCGAGCAGGTCCCAGTCGTGCAGCGAAACCCAGGCCGTGTAGACGATCGGGAACGCGCCGAAGACCGCGAACACCGCGAAGAAGGGGGCGATGAACAGGAAGGGGGTCACCTTCCTGTCCCACCGCGCGAAGAGGGAGCCGCGCAGCACCAGGGCCTACTTGATGGCCTCGCCGCCGAGCTTGACGGCGTCCTGCCAGGCCTGCCCGACCTGCTCCGAACCGTCCTCGATGCGGCCGAGCGCGCGGCCGAACTCGGGGCGGACGTCCGCGTCGTGCAGCCCGCGGTAGTTGGGGCGCAGCGTGTCGGCCGAGGCGGCGTAGATCTGCCCGATGGGCGCGTCGGAGAAGTACGGGTCGGTGTGGGCCACGACCTGCGGGTCCTTGTAGACGCTCGGCTCGCTCGGCAGGATCCCGTCGGACAGGAAGAGCTTCTTCTCCTGCTCGGGCGCGGTCAGCCACTTCGCGAGGTCGTAGGCCTCCTTCGGGTGCTCGCTCTGCTTCGGGATCGCGAGGAACGAGCCGCCCTGGTTGCCGCTGGCGCCGGGCACGGTCGTGACGTCCCACTTGCCGCTGTTGGCGTCGCCGCCGGCTTCCTTGATCTGCGTGAGCATCCAGGCCGGGCACGCGATCGTGGCGAAGCTGCCCTGCTTGATCGCGACGTTCCAGGCCTGCGTGTACGTGGTCGCGCCGGCGGTCTGCTTCTTCTGCGCGAGAGTGCCCGCCAGCTCGAAAGCGTTGTGGACACTCGGGTTCGTGCCCGCGATGTAGGAATCGTCGCGCGCCGAGAAGTAGTTCTCGGGCGACTGGTTCAGCATCGCGGTGTAAACGGTTCCAGCGGAGTCCGCGAACTTCACGTCCGGCAGGTTGTTCGTGAACCGCTGCGACAGCTTCGCGTAGTCCGGCCAGGTCGGCATGAGCGCGGCGACGGCCTTGCGGTCGGTCGGCAGGCCCGCCTTGCCGAACAGGTCGCGGCGGTAGCACAGGGCGAGGCTGCCCATGTCCGTGCCGAGGCCGAGCACGTAGCCGTTCTTGGTGCCCTGGGCCCACTTCCACGCGGCCCACTGGTCCTTCAGCTGCGTGGCACCGTAGTCGGCGAGGTTCACGAACTTGTCCTCGACCCCGAGGTAGGTCGGGATCTTCTGCTCCTCGATGGCGACGACGTCGGCCGCACCGCGGCCCGCCGCGAGCTGCGTGTCGAGGGTCTTGAAGTGCGTGTCGAAATCGGCGACCCGGCTCTGGACCTCGATGTTCGGGTGGTCCTTCTCGTACTGGGCGATCAGGGGGCCGTAACCGAACTCGCCGAAGGTGGCGACGGTGACCTTGATCTTCCCACCGGACGCGGCGGAGCCGCTGCACGCGGCCACCAGCAAGAGGAGCGCGGACGTCAGGACTGCGACGGCCGGGCGCCGGGTCAGCTTTCGCACGGGGTGAGCTTCCCTCAGATAACACCTGCGCGCAGGGCGTAGGCGACGGCATGCGGACGGTTGCGCAGCTTCAGCCTATTGGTCATCCCGTAGATGACGTTCTTCACGGTCCGTTCCGAGTAGCAGAGCTTGCCGGCGATCTCCGCCGTGTCCCAGCCCTCGGCCATCAGCCGCAGCACGTCGACCTCGCGCGGCGACAGCGCCGCGCCGCCCACGGAGTGCTGCAGGCTCTCCGCCTGGCCCAGCAGATCGCGCAGCGACGTCTCCCGGCCCGACGCCGCGGCGGCGATGCTGCGGATCAGCCGGTCGCCGGCGATGGCCTCGCGCGGCAGCACGGCCACCACGTGGCACGCGGCCAGCTCGGGCAGCTCCTCGGCGTCGACGTGCCCGGCGACGAGCACGATCGCGGCGGGCGTCTCCGACGCGGCGGCGCGCAGGGCGGCCTTCAGCTCCGGCGTCACGCGGCCGGCGGCGAACACGAGCACGGCGGCTTCCCCGCGCCGCTGGCCCGGCAGCACCTGCACCTCGGGCCGCGACCGCAAGTGATCGATGAGCCCCGCGAGCGCGATGGGGTCCGAAGCCCACGCTGCCACCCTGACCTGATCCATCGCTGCCTACCTCCCTGGAGAAACACCCATCCCGTGGTCGTCATTCTGGAGCGGGCGGCTTCACGAATTCTCTAGCCGCGGTGAAGCCGTTCTTCACGACGTGAAGCAGGGCGCCGCCGGCGGTTCCAGTAGCGTCGCGGTGACCGCGAACCGGCCACGACCGAACATGTAAGGATTTCATGAAGATGCCCGCACGGATGCGGCTACCTGCGGCGATCGCCGGCGCCCTGCTGGCCGGCGGCACCCTCGCCGGATGTGGTTCCACCCACCCGGTTTCCGGCACCGCGCTCGCGCAGCGGGGTGCGAGCGCCGTGCCGACGTCGTCTTCGGCGCCTTCTCCAGCGCAGTCTTCACCGACTTCTTCACGCTCGTCCGCACCGTCTTCATGCGACTCGCTGATCGCGTCGTTGAGCGCGCGCGAGCGCGTGGCTCAGCTGGTCGTACCGGGCGTCGACGCCGCGAACCCGGCAGCGGTGACAAAACTTGTCCAGCAGCAGCAAATCGGCGGCTTCTTCGTGGGCGGCAATAAGACCACGCTGTTGCAGAACCACGCGCTCGACGCCGTGCAGCGCGCCGCGAAGATCCCCGTGTCCGTGGCCGTCGACGAAGAAGGCGGGCGCGTGCAGCGCATCGACGACCTCGACGGCTCCCTGCCGAGCGCGCGCCAGCTCGCCAAGACCAAAACCCCCGACGAGGTCCGCGCGCTCGGGGTGCAGCGCGGCGAGCAGCTGCGGGCGCACGGGGTCACCGTGGACTACGCGCCCGACACCGACGTGAGCGACGAACCGGACGACGCGGTGATCGGCGACCGGTCGTACAGCTCGGATCCCGCCACGGTGCGGAAGTACGCGCTGGCGTTCGCCGAGGGTCTGCGCCAGGGCGGCATCACGCCCGTGCTCAAGCACTTCCCCGGTCACGGCCACGGCTCCGGCGACTCGCACAAGGGCACGGTGACCACCCCGCCGCTCGACCAGCTGCGGCAGAACGACCTCAAACCGTACGAGAACCTCGCCGGCTTCGGCGCGGTCGAGGTGATGGTGGGCCACCTCGACGTGCCGGGGCTGACGAACGGCGTGCCCGCGTCCATCTCCCCCGCCGCGTACCAGCTGCTTCGCCACGACTACCACTTCACCGGTCCCGTGATCACCGACGACCTCGGCGGCATGAAGGCCATCACCGACCAGTACCCGCTGCCCGACGCGGTGCTGAAGGCGCTGCAGGCGGGTGCGGACGAGGCGTTGTTCTCCTCCGGCAACGGCGACGTCGGCGCGGTGCTCGACCGGCTCGTGAAGGCCGTCTCGAGCGGCGAGCTGCCCGCCGACCGCGTCGCGGCTTCGGTGAAACGGGTGCTGAAGTCGAAGCACGCGTGCACCTGAGCGCGGTCCACTCCGGACTAGGGTGGCCGGTGGATCACCGTCTCGGAGGGAGCACCACATGACGACGGACGCCACCGCGGCCGGCACCCTGCAGCTCGGCGGAGAGCTGAGCGTGACGCGGATGGGCTACGGCACGATGCGCCTGGCCGGCCCGGGGGTGTGGGGGCCGCCGCAGGACCTGGCGGAGGCGTCGGTGATCCTGCGCCAGGCGCTGGCGTTCGGCATCACGCACGTCGACACCGCGGACTACTACGGCCCGCACACGGTGAACGAGCTGATCCGCACCACGCTCGCGCCCTACCCCGAAGACCTCGTGCTCGTGACCAAGGTCGGCGCCCGCCGCAGCGCCGACCGCGGCTGGCCGCCCGCGCTCTCGCGCGACGAGCTGATCTCCCAGGTGCACGACAACCTGCGCAACCTCGGCGTCGACGCGCTCGACGTCGTGAACCTCCGGCTGAGCGACGCGGCGGGCGGGTACCCCGTGGACGTGCCGATCGAGGCACCGTTCAGCGTGCTGGCCGAGCTGCGCGAGCAGGGCCTGATCCGGCACCTCGGGGTGAGCCACGTGACCGTCGAGCAGCTGGAGGACGCGCGGAAGATCGCGCCGGTGGTGTGCGTGCAGAACGAGTACAACCTCGCCCACCGCGTCGGCGACGACGTGCTGGACCGCTGCACGGAACTCGGCATCGCGTTCGTGCCGTACTTCCCGCTGGGCGGGTTCAGCCCGCTGCAGTCGGGGGTGCTGGACGAGTGCGCCGACGCCGTGGGGGCGACGCCGATGCAGGTCGCGCTGGCGTGGCTGCTGCAGCGCTCGCCGGTGGTGGCCGTGATCCCGGGGACGTCGTCGCTGGCCCACCTCAAGCAGAACATCGCGGCCGGGGCGCTGGAGCTGCCCGCGGACGTCGTCTCGCGGATCGACGCGATCGGCTAGTCCGCGGGCGCCACCTCGACGGTCACGGTGCGGTTGGCGGCCGCGTCTCCGGCCGGGTGCGCGGCGGCCGTCTGGTCGGCGCTGGAGATCGCGAACGTCGTGAGCGGCAGGCCGCTCGCGGTCGCCAGCACGCGGGCCGCCGCCGCGGCGCGCGCGAGGGCGATCGTCGAACCGCCGGTCGCGGGTCCGCCCGCCACGGCGACGCCGTGGCCGAGCACGGTGATGCGCACGGGCTGTCCTTTGAGGACGGCCGCCCAGCGTTCGAGGGACTCCCGGCCGGCGCGGCTGGGGCTGGTGGCGTCGGGGTTGAACAGACCCTCGTCGAAAGTGACACTGACCGCGGAGCCCGTCACAGCCGTGCGCACGCCGGGGGCGGCAAGGCGTGCGGCGAGGGCGGTGAGCCGGTCGGCGCGGGTGCGCGCGGCGTCGGCTTCGCGGGACAACGAAGTGTGCAACCGGTCCACTTCCGCTTGCAGCGCGGGCGAAGCCGGGGCCGCTGCCGCCGGTTGCGACCCGGAGGACCACGGCAGCGTCACCACAACGGCCGCCGCACCCGCCACGACGAGCACCCCCACCCCCGCCGCGGCCAGCCGGCGGCCCACGGGACGGCGGCGCAGCCGGCCCGACCGCACCCGGGAGATGACCCGGCGCCCGGCCTGGGCGGAAGCGGACTCCGGTGCCAGCTCCAGGACCCGCGCCCACGCCGCGTCGGCGAGGTCGAAGTCGCCCGCCTGCGCGTGGACGCGGGCCAGCAGGTCGAGCCGCGCGGTGTCGTCGGTGGCGTCGCGCTCCAGCAGTGCCGCGGCCCCCGCGTAGTCCCCGCGGCGCGCGAGGTCGGCGGCTTCGGCCAGGAGCAGTTCGTCGGCGAGGGCGTCGAAGGCCGTGGTCATGAGCGCTCCTGACCGAGAGGATCGAAGCCGAGAGCACCGGACGCGGCAGCACAGGGCCGAGCCGAACGCCCCGCGAGCGCACCGAAAGCCGTGGTCATGAGCACTCCTGAACAAGAGGATCGAAGCCAAGAACGCCGGACGCGGCAGCACAGGGCCGAGCCGAACGCCCCGCGAGCGCACCGAAAGCCGTGGTCATGAGCACTCCTGAACAAGAGAATCGAAGCCGAGAACGCCGGACGCGGCGGCACAGGGCCGAGCCGAACGCCCGGCGAGGACGTCGAAAGCGGTGGTCATGAGCGCTCCCCGAGGATGCCGCCGCCGGGGGCGTCCGGGCTGTCGGCCGGGAGGAGTCGGCGCAGCCGGCGGTTGACGTCCGGCAAGGTGGCCCAGTCGTGGGCCGAGATGGCCTGCTCGCCCTGGCGCACGAGTTCGCGGGCCTGGGCCGGGGACGACATCTGGCCCTGCATTTCGCGCAGCGCGTGGAAGATCTCCAGATCGAGCGAACCGTCGCGGCGCAGGAGGATGACCTGGAGGTCCGTGGCGCGGTCGGAGAGGCGTTCGGCGGCCGCCGTGTCACGTTCGGCGCGCACGGTCGCGTAGCGGCGCTCCAGGTCGGCGAGTTCGGTGCGGTCCTCGTCGGAGCCGACGCGGTCCACGAGTTCGCGGCAGTGCTCGAGCTGGTCGCGCACCCGGGCCATCACCTCGGGGATCCGCAGCTCCGCCTCGATGTCGTCGAGTTCCGCCTGCACTTCCCGCATGCGCTCGTCCGCCGACACGGCCATGCCCTCGTCGGTCCCGCTGGAGGTGACCTCGTCGCGTACTGCGGCGACGGTGCCCTTCTCGTCCAGCCGCGCCAGCAGGCCGCGGGCGCGGTCGGACCGCGTGACCTCGACCTCCGAGCGCAGCTGCTCGTGGCGGGCCTCCAGCTCGTTCAGCATCCGGCGCAGCGCCTGCGGCTCCGGCACCACGCGCTTCTTCAGATCGACGACGGCGTCGAACATTTCGCCCAGCACCGGCACGAAGGCGGTCACGGACACGAGCCGCGATTCGTCGATGTGGAACGTCATCTCGACGTCGCTGCCGCGCGGCACGTCGCGCCGCACGTCCTTGGCCTTGATCTCGATGAGGCCCACCTGCACGTTGCGCTCCCCGCGCCTGCGCTCGCCCTCGGCGATCGGGATGCGGATCACCCCGTCGGACTCGGAGCGGCGCAGGCTCGCCGTGGTGTGGAACGTGCGCTCCGCCTTCGCGGGTAGCGGCGTGTTCTTCATCAGCATCGGCGTGAACGTGCCGTCGGCCTCGGTCAGGCCCACGGAGTTGACCACGGCCTGCCCCGTCATCTCGTTTTCCCAGTGGGTGATCGTCAGCGTCGGCGGGTGCACCGGCACCCGCACGCCACCCGGGTCGATCAGCTCGATTTCGAACCGGTTCGTCGCCAGCTGGGCCAGCAGCGCATCGACGGTGAAGGTGCCGTCGGCGGCGAGCGCGACTTCCGCCGTCCGGTACGACGGCATCCGCTTCGGATCGTTCAACGCGACGCGGAACCGGCTCCAGTCCGCGCCGCCCGGCGTCGAGAAGCGGCCCGACACGGGCACGGACGGCAGGCTCGTCGTCGAAGGGTAGGACAGGTTCGCGGTGAACTCGCCCCGCTTGGGCGCGGCCGGCGCGGCGCGGGGCAGCTGCACCGTGCCGGCGTAGATCGCGGCGCCGCGCGCGACGACCGTGCTCGGGTCCTGGCTGTGGTCGAGCGGGATGCCGAGGCCGTCGGCCGGATCGGCGAGCAGCTCGCGCAGCCCGGGTGCCAGTGTCGGCCCGCCGACGAGCAGCAGCTTGTCGATGTCCTGCGGCCCGAGGTTCGCCTGGGCCAGCGCGTCGCGGCACAGCTGGACGGCCCGCAAGTAGAGCGGCATGGCGAGCCGGTCGACTTCGTCGCGTCGCAAGGTGTACTCGAAAAGCTCGGTCACGCCGTCGGAGCGATCGAGGTTCAGCATCACCGGGATCTGCTCGGTCGACGACAGCGTGATCTTCGCCGTCTCCGCCGCACCGCGCAGGCGCGCGAGGTTGCGGAGCCACACCGGGTCATCGGCGGTGGAGCCCGCGAAGCCGAGCTCGCTCGCCGCGGCGGGCGCGAGGATCTTGCCGACGATCGCCGCGTCGATGTTCTTGCCGCCGAGGCCCAGATCACCGGCGTGGTGCAGCACGGACATCTCGCCGTCGGCCGTGCTGACCACGGCCGAGTCGAACGTGCCGCCGCCGAGGTCGAACACCAGCCAGCAGCCGTTGCGGGTCTCGTTCTGGAAGCCGTACGCGAACGCAGCCGCCGTCGGTTCCTGCACCAGCGGGCACGGCGCGGTGAACCCGGCCAGCTTGGCGGCTTCGCTCGTCGCCTCGGTCTGGTTGAGCAGGAACGCCGCGGGCACGGTGATCACGGCCGCGGCGGGCGGTTCGCCGAACCGCCGGGCCGCGTCACCGCGCAGCGACTTGAGCACCTCGGCCGAGAGCTGCACCGGGGTCATCGTCGCGCCGGCGCGCGGGAAGTGGCGCCGGGCATCGGCGAATCCCATGGCCTGCTTGAACTCGGTCTGCACGTTCTCCGGGTCGCCTCCGGCGCCGGACTTCGCAGCGGACCCGACCTGGATCACGCCGGGCTTCGGCAGCCAGACGGCCGAGGGCGTGTAGTCCTCCTGCAGGTTGTTCTTGACCACCGAGACCGCGCCGCCGTCGAGCACGGCCAGCGCACTGTTGGTCGTGCCCAGATCGATGCCGAAATCAATGGTGTCACGGGTGTCCCGCATCAGCTTCCTCCGCCGTGTTGCCAGGGGCGACCGGGCACCCCACGATGACCTGCCCCATCTGAATCCGTTTGCCCGCCAGGTAAACCGAGGGCCGGACCGTTTCCACCACCCGCTGCGACGGGAGGCCCGGCTGTTCCTCGAACAGCATCGGTTCCAGCGCGAGTCCCGCTTCGAACGGCATCCCGTCGTGGTCCTGGATCAGCACACCCGCCGCGCCGAGTGCGTCCTGGCTCGCCGAAAGGAACCGTTCCGCCTGCCGGGCCACGCGGTCCTCGGCGCCGGTGAGTCGCTTGCGGGCCCGCCACAGCGCCGTCGCCGCGGCCGCCAAGTCCGATTCGGACAGTCCCGGTTCCGCAGGGCGCCGCGCGGCCGCCAGCGCGGCGGTCACCTGCTCGGCAAGTGCGCGCAACGTCGTGCGTTCCTCCTCGCCCCACCGGGGTGCGACGATCCGGAACTCCTTGTGGTGCCGGCGCTGGCGCCGGTCTTGTTCGTTCACCACGTCCTGGTCCTCTCCGCGCGCACGCGCATCGTCAGGATCACCAGCAGCCCCACGGCCGTCACCACGGTGACCCAGCCGGGGATCGGCGTGCCGGTGCCGTCGAGCAGCCACAGGACCAGCCCGGCGACCGCGTCGAGCGCGAGCAGTCCGGGCAGCCGGCCGGCTCCGACGGCCGGGTCCGAGGCCAGGCCGAGCGACGCGATCAACCCCGGCACGCCGATCAGGAAGATCGCCAGCACCGGCGAAGTCAGCAACGTGGCGAGCAGCGTGATCCCGAACGCGACGTGCAGCAGCGCCAGGAACGCCCGCGAACCGGACGCGTACCGGCGCGGCGGGCCACCGCCGTCGCGCAACAGGCGCATCCCGTCCATCATCCGGCGGGCCTGCGCGCGGTCCTCGATCCGCGGTGCCTCCTCGGCGATGAGGCTCAGCACCCGGATGGCCTCCTCGTACCGGCGGCCCCGGATGTGGGCGGTCACGGTGTCCCACTGCGCTGCGGTGCCGGAGTACGCGGGGATCGCCGGTTCGGAGCGCGCGTTCTGCTCGTTGCGCTCGATCGTCGCCAGCGCCTCGGCGTCGGTGGTGACCCGGCGGGCGAGGGCGAACACGTCCGTCACCAGCCCCGGCGGCGTCCCGCCCAGCGCGACGCCGATGTTGTTGGCCAGCACCGCCGCGGCTTCCGTCAGCGTCGCGGTGCGGCGGAAGTCGTTGCGCGGCACCAGGTCTTCGAGCCGGTCGAGCAGCGCGGGGAGATCCGCGACGGCGCGTTCGGCCGCGGTGCGCGCCTGCCCGCCGTCGAGGAGCTCGCGCAGTTCCTTCAGCAGGTTTTCGACGCGCGCGTACGTGCCTTCGGCGGCTTCGCCGCGCGCGTCGGCGACGGTGTGCCGGTCGCCGACGAAGAGCGGCAGGTACTCCACGAGCCGGTGCGGTTCGGCGGATTCGGCCGTGAGCGCCACGAGCGGCGCGAGCAGCGCGCCGGGCAGCGCGCCCCGCACACCCTCCACAGTGGACTCGTCGAGCCGCCGGTCGCCGAGCTGCTCGACGCGCCGGGCGAGGTGCTGCCAGAACGCTTCGCTGCGCAGGGTCACCGCCCAGGCCCGCGCGGCCTCCGTCCACAGCGGCGCGGGGTGGTCGTCGGTCAGCTCCGCTTCGGCGTCGATGGCGGCGGCGTGGGCGCGCACGGCGGTGTCGTGCTTGTCGTGCAGCTGCGGCGGGCACCCGCACTCCGCGGGCGGGCCCCAGGTCCAGAACAGCTCGTCGACGAACCGGTGCTCGGTGTTGCCGAGCGCGTCGAAGGCCGAGCGGAGGTCGTCGGGCGCCGCGTCCGCGGGTACGCCCGGCGGCCGCGCGCCCCCGACGTCGAGCACGCCGAGCACCCGGAGCCGCTGCTCGCGCACCGCCCGCCGCGACACCGTCGCGGTGAGCCCGGTGAGCCGGAACGGGTTGCGCCGGTACAGCTCCGGGGTCGCCACTGCCCGCAGTCGCGCGGCCGCCGCCGTGGCGCGGCTCTCGTTGGCTCCCATGGCGCAGAAGTTAGGCCCGGACGCCCGGGAGGGGTCCCGATCCGCTTGCCGCCACCGGGCCTACGGCACGCAAGGACTCCTCAGGCGGCCCGGGCTCAGCTCGATTCCCGGACCGCCAGCGACACCGGCAGGATCTGCCGGCGCGGCTTGAGGTCCTGCCCGTCGAGCAGGTTCACCAGCGTTTCGACCATCGCGTGGACCTGTTCGCGCGGGTCCTGGTGCACCGACGTCAGCGGGGGTGTCATGGCGGGCGCCAGCGTCGCGTTGTCGTCGAAGCTGACGACGGCGACGTCGGCCGGGATGGTGCGGCCCGCGGACGACAGGGTGCGCAGGGCGCCGACGGCCATCATGTCGCTGGCGACGAACACGGCGTCGAGGTCCGGGGCGCGCTCGAGCAGGGCCGCCATGGCCCGGGCGCCACCGGCGAGGGTGAAGTCGGATTCCTCGGCCAGGCCCTCGGGGTCGAGCCCCGCGTCGACGAGCGTTGCGCGCCAGCCCGCGAGGCGGTCGATGGGCGCGCTCTGGTCCTGGGGGCCGGCGATCGTGGCGATGCGCCGGCGGCCGGCCGCGACCAGGTGCGACACGGCGAGCCGCGCGCCGCCCTCGTTGTCGAAGTCGACCACGTGCACGCCGCGGCGCAGGTCGGCCGCCTGGCCACCGAAGACGACCGGGACGCGCAGCAGCCGCAGCGCCCGCGGCAGCGGGTCCGAGCGGTGCGGCGCGAACACGAGCACCCCGTCGACGTGCCCGCCCTCGAGGAACCGCACGGTGCGCGTGAGGTCCTCACGGGTGTCGCTGAAGATCAGGACCATCTGGCAGCCGACGTCGGCCAGCTCGCGGTAGCCCGCGCGCATCACGGCCGTGCGGTACGGGTCGTCGAGCAGCCGCGCTTCGGGTTCGGACAGCACGACGGCGATCGCGCCCGTGCGCCGCGTGACCAGCGATCGCGCGGCCTGGTTCGGCGAGTAGCCGAGGTCGCGCGCCGCCGCGAGCACCTTTTCGCGGGAACGAGCGCTCACGTACGTGTCGTCGTTCAACGCGCGCGACGCGGTGGAGCGCGACACCCCGGCGAACGCCGCGACGTCTTCCAGCGTCGGCCGCCCGTCCTCGGACCGGGCCGTCACCGCACCACCCCGCTTCCTGGGACGAGTCGTGATCGCGGCCAGCTTAGCCGCACGATTCAGGGAGCGCTCCCGGAAGAGAACGCTCCGATAACCACCCTTGACATGCAACTCCAGCGGACCCACACTCGTCAACCGTCTGGGAGCGCTCCCAGAACCTGACCTTTCAAGGGGCTGACTGGGTTGACAATGGCGACAACGTTCAGGAAGGGCCTGGTCCTCGCACTGGGCATCACGATCACGGCGCTCTCGGTGGCGGCCTGCGGCGGAGGCGGCGGAGACGGCGACGTCCCGGCTGCCGCGGCGCCGGGCGAACACGTCGAGCTGACGCTGGCCACGTTCACGGAGTTCGGCTACGAGGAGCTCATCCCCGAGTACGAACGGCTGCACCCCAACATCAAGATCACCCACCGCAAGACGGGCCAGGGCGGCCCGTACGCGCAGGACATGATGACCAAGCTCGCGGCCGGCTCCGGCCTCGCCGACGTGCAGGCCGTGGAGGAGGGCCACCTCTCCGACATCCTCTCCAAGTCGTCGAAGTTCTACGACCTGACGACGATCGGCCCGGCCGACGCGAGCGCCGACCGCTGGCTGCCGTGGAAGTACGACGCCGGCAAGGACAAGAACGGCAAGCTCATCGGCTACGGCACGGACATCGGGCCGGACGCGATGTGCTACCGCAAGGACCTGCTCCAAGCGGCCGGCATGCCCACCGACCCCGCGTCGGTGAAGACCATGTTCGCCACGTGGGACAGCTACTTCGCCGCGGGCGCGGAGTACGCGCAGAAGACCGGCAAGGCGTGGTTCGACTCGGCGGCCCAGAACTTCAACGCGATGGTCAACCAGCTGCCCGTCGGGTACCTCGACAAGAGCGACAAGCTCACCGTCGAGTCCAACCAGGGCATCAAGGACGCGTGGCAGAAGGTGACCGGCGCGGTCGCGAAGGGCGAGTCGGCGAAGCTGACCGCGTTCAGCAACGAGTGGAACTCCGGGTTCCGCCAGAGCGCGTTCGCCACGAAGGTCTGCCCCGCGTGGATGCTCGGCGTGATCAAGGAGCAGGCGGGCCCGGAGAACGCGGGCAAGTGGGCGGTCACCGACGCGTTCCCCGGCGGGGGCGGCAACTGGGGCGGCTCGTACCTGACCGTGCCGACGCAGAGCAAGCACCCGCGGGAAGCCGCCGCGCTCGCCGCGTGGCTGACCGCGCCGGAGCAGCAGCTCAAGGCGTTCCAGGCCAAGGGCAACTTCCCGAGCCAGGTCAAGGCGCTGTCCAGCCCCGAGCTGCTGAGCCAGACCGACGCGTACTTCGGCGGTGCGAAGATCGGCGAGCTGTTCGCCGAGCAGGCGAAGAAGGTCGCGCAGGCGCAGTACAAGGGCCCGAACGACGGCCAGATCCAGGAGAACGTGACGGCTCCCGCGCTGCAGGCCGTGGAGCAGGGCAAGTCGGCGGCGGACGGCTGGCAGCAGCTCGTCGACGGCGCGAAGAAGCTCGCGCGGTGACGGCTACGGTCACCCGCGACAACGCGAAGGCCGGGGTGCGGCGTCCCGCACCCCGGCCGGGGCTGCGCGACCGCCTGGCCCGCTGGGACGTGAAGGCTTCGCCGTACCTGTACGTGGCGCCGTTCTTCATCGTCTTCGGCATCGTCGGGCTGTTCCCGCTGCTCTACACCGCGTACGTCTCGCTGTTCCACTGGGACGCCGGCGACGACGACCCCGACTTCATCGGCCTGGACAACTTCAAGGAGCTCTTCGCCGACGCGCAGTTCTGGCACGCGCTGGAGAACACGGTGAGCATCTTCCTGCTCTCCAGCGTGCCGCAGATCATCATCGCGGTGCTGCTCGCCGCGTTGCTCACTTCGCGGCTGCGCGGCGCGACCGGCTGGCGCGTCGGGATCCTGCTGCCCTACGCCGCGAGCCTGGTGGCGCTCGGGATCATCTTCGCGAACCTGTTCGGGCCCAAGTACGGGCTCGTGAACGGGCTTCTGCAGACGGTCGGACTGTCCCCCGTGGACTGGCAAGCGAACCGGTTCGCGAGCCACGTGGCCATCGCGATCATGGTCAACTGGCGCTGGACGGGGTACAACGCGCTGATCGTGCTGGCCGCGATGCAGGCGATTCCGAAGGAGCTGCACGAGGCGGCGCTCATCGACGGCGCCGGTACCGTGCGGCGGTTCGTGCACGTGACGCTGCCGCTGCTGAGGCCGACGCTGATCTTCGTCACCATCACCTCGACGATCGGCGGGCTGCAGATCTTCACCGAACCCAAGCTGTTCGACGCCATGCCCGGCTCGAACAACGGCGGTTCCACGCACCAGTTCCAGACCGTGACGCTGTACCTGTACCAGACGGCGTTCGAGAACTTCGACCTCGGTTACGCGTCGGCGATCGCGTGGGTGCTGTTCCTCATCATCGTGCTCATCGCCGCCGTGAACTACCTGCTGACCGGTCGGATCGCCCGGACCCCGAAGAGGCAACGATGACCACCTTGACCGCCCGGGTGAGCCGCCTGGGCAAACCGCGCAAGGCCACCTACTGGGTGCTGGCCGTGTTCGTGCTCGGCTCGCTGTTCCCGTTCTACTGGTCGTTCCTGGTCGCCAGCCGGGACAACGGCATGCTCACCGAACGCGTGCCGCCGCTGCTGCCGGGCGGCAACTTCTTCGCCAACGCGGCGCGGGTGTTCGACACCGTGCCGTTCTGGAAGGCGCTGTTCAACAGCGTGGTCGTGTCGGGCACGGTCACGCTCACCACGGTGCTGTTCTCGTCGCTGGCCGGGTTCGCCTTCGCCAAGCTGCGCTTCCGGGGGCGCAACGCCCTGTTCGTGTTCATCGTGGTGACGCTCGCGGTGCCGACGCAGCTGGGGATCATCCCGCTGTTCATCGCGATGTCGAAGCTCGGCTGGGCCGGCGGGCTGCAGGCGGTGATCGTGCCCAACCTGGTGACCGCGTTCGGCGTGTTCTGGATGCGCCAGTACACAGTGGACGCGGTGCCGTACGAGCTCATCGAAGCCGCCCGCGTCGACGGCTGCAGCATGATCCGGATCTTCTGGAACGTGTGCCTGCCCGCCGTGCGCCCGGCGGCGGCGATCCTCGCGATGTTCACGTTCATGATGTCCTGGAACGACTTCCTGTGGCCGCTCGTGGTGCTCGACGCGGGCAACCCGACGGTGCAGGTGGCGCTGGAGAAGCTGCAGAGCGGCTACTACGTGGACTACTCGCTCGTGCTCGCGGGCACGACGCTCGCCACGATCCCGATCCTCATCGTCTTCCTCCTCCTCGGCCGCCAGATCGTGGCCGGGATCATGCAAGGTGCCGTGAAGGGGTGACCATGTCCGCTGAACCACTGCCCGCCCGGACCGGGCTCGCGTTCCCGCCCGGGTTCGTCTGGGGTGCCGCCACGGCGGCGTTCCAGGTCGAGGGGGCGACCACAGTGGACGGCCGCGAACCGTCCGTGTGGGACACCTTCGCCGCGCGGCCGGGTGCGGTCGTCGGCGGGGACACGGGCGAACCGGCGGCCGACCACTACCGGCGTGCGGACGGGGACGTCGCGCTGATGCGCTCGCTCGGGCTCGGCGCGTACCGGTTTTCCCTGGCGTGGCCCCGGATCCAGCCGGGCGGGCTGCCGAACGTGCGCGGGATCGCGTTCTACGACCGGCTCGTCGACTCGCTGCTGGCCGCCGGGATCCAGCCGTGGGCCACGCTGTACCACTGGGACCTGCCGCAACGGCTCGAAGACCTCGGCGGCTGGACGGCCCGCGACACGGCGTACCGCTTCGCCGAGTACGCGGAGACGATCGTGGGCGTGCTCGGCGACCGGGTGGCGAGCTGGTCGACGCTCAACGAACCGTGGTGCGCCGCGATGCTGGGCTACGGCAAGGGGATCCACGCGCCGGGCCGCACCGACCCGGTCGCCGCCGCGGCGGCCGCGCACCACCTGCTGCTCGGCCACGGCCTCGCGATGGACGTGCTGCGCCGCGACGCCCCGCGCGTACCGGCCGGGATCACGCTCAACCTGTACCCGGTCACGCCGGCGTCGGACGCACCGGCCGACGTCGACGCGGCCCGGCGGATCGACGGGCAGCAGAACCGGCTGTTCCTCGACCCGGTGCTGCGCGGCGGCTACCCCGCCGACGTGGTGGCGGACCTCGAGCCGTTCGGTTTCGCCGACGTCGTGCTCCCCGGCGACGAGGACGTGATCGCCGCGCCGGTCGACTGGCTCGGCGTGAACTACTACCGCGACTACCGCGTGGCCGGCTCACCCGTGCCGGGCAGCACCCCGGCCGGCGGCGAGTGGCTGGGTGCCGGCGCGGTGCACTTCGTGCCCGATCCCGCGGCCCCGCGCACGGACTCGGGCTGGGAGGTGCAGCCGGCCGGGCTCACCGCGTCGCTGCTGCAGGTCCACCGCGGCTACCGGCCGGTGCCGCTGTACGTCACGGAGAACGGCGCCGCCTACCCCGACGTGCTGCGCGCCGGCGAGATCGCCGACACGGACCGCGTCGCGTTCCTCGACGCGCACCTGCGCGCGGCGCTCGACGCGGTGACCGGCGGCGTCGACCTGCGCGGGTACTTCTACTGGTCGCTGCTGGACAACTTCGAGTGGGCCGAGGGCTACGCCAAGCGCTTCGGGCTCGTCCACGTTGATTACGCGACGCAGCAGCGGACGCCGAAACGCAGCGCGCACTGGTACGCCGAAGTGATCGCGCGCAACGCGCTGACGTGAGCCCGTTCGCGCGAACAATCGCGGATCACCCGGAAAGCGCAACGCGCCATTCAGCGGCACATCCGTAGCTCGACCTACCGGACAAAACGGTCGCCCGGTGTTCACCGTCGTGAACGCCGGGCGACCACTGGCCTTTACTGGTCTGAACCTGTCCGACAGGACAACGCCGCCACCTGCTGTGATCGCTCGTGAGCCCGTTGCCAACCCTGAGGGTGACCGGTATAACTTTCTTCACACCACGCACGAAGTGGTCGGCAATTCGGTCCCCCACCGTTTCTCCGGAATTGCCTCCCAATATTGAGTCCTGCCGTTTTCTCGAATTCGCCGGGACGCGATGAATCGTGCGCGGAATTCTCCCTCCCCGTCCCCTCTGGAGTTCACGGAATGCGCGTTTCGAAACTCAGAGCCCTCGCCGCCGCGGCACTTCCCGTGCTCGCCGGCGTCGCGCTCGCCACCGTCAGCCCCGCCGCGAGCGAGGCCGCCCCGGCCGCGGGCGCGGCGTTCCCCGCCCACTACTCGGCCCCGTACCTGCAGGTCAGCGACTCCGACATCGGCGACATGGCCGCCGACCTGAACGCGACCGGTACCAAGTTCTTCACCCTGGCGTTCCTCACCCCGTCCTCGGGCTGCAACCAGCTGTGGGAGGCGAACGGGACGGGCGTCGGCTCGTTCAAGTCGCAGATCAGCGCGCTGCAGGCGGCGGGCGGCAACGTGATCCCGTCGTTCGGCGGCGCGGCGGGCGGTGAGATCGCGCAGACGTGCACGAACACGTCGAGCCTCACCTCGGCGTACGCCAACGTGGTCAACACCTACGGCACCAACCGCCTCGACTTCGACATCGAGGAGGACACCATCAAGGACACCGCCGCGAACCAGCGCCGCAACTCGGCGCTCGCGGCGCTGCAGCAGCAGAACCCGAACGTCCAGGTCGACTACACCCTCGCGGTCGACCCGAGCGGCCTGGGCAGCCTGCAGATGGGCATCCTCAACGACGCGTACGCCAAGGGCGTGAAGGTCAGCGTCGTGAACCTGATGGTGATGGACTTCTACGACGGCCAGCCCGTACTGGGCGACGCGCTCGCGTCGGCGCGCGCGGCCGTCGGCCAGATCGCCGGGGCGTTCCACATCTCCACCGCCCAGGCCTACGCGAAGATGGGCCTGACCCCGATCGCCGGCCGCAACGACGACGGCGCGCAGTTCAGCCAGTCCGACGCGCAGCAGCTGGAGTCCTTCGCCGCGCAGAACGGGGTGCAGGAGCTCTCGTTCTGGGAGGTCCACGACTACGACCGGGCCACGGGTTACGCGTATTCGCGGATCTTCAACGCCATCACCGGAGGCGGCGGCTCCACCCCGCCCCCGACCGGCGGCACGCAGATCACGGGTTACGGCGGCAAGTGCGTGGACGTCGCGGGCGCCGACAGCGCCAACGGCACCAAGATCGACCTCTACACCTGCAACGGCACCAACGCGCAGCAGTGGACGGCCACCGGCGGCACGCTGCAGGCGCTCGGCAAGTGCATGGACGTCGCCGCGGCCGGCACCGCCAGCGGCACGAAGGTGCAGCTCTACGACTGCAACGGCACGGCCGCGCAGCAGTGGACCCACACCTCGGCCAACCAGCTCGTGAACACCGGCTCCGGCAAGTGCCTCGACGCGACCGGGCCCAGCTCGGCCGACGGGACGCAGCTGCAGATCTGGACGTGCACGGGAGCGGCGAACCAGGCGTGGACGTTCTAGGGCGCTGATTCACCGGATCCACCCGGCCGGTGGGGAGCTTTTTCCTTGCTCCCCACCGGTTTTCTTCGCGCGTTTGCCGTCATGGCTCGCGGGGCCGGCCGTCGGACTCACGTCGGGGCCCACCACGAGCGGAAAGAGGCACGCGATGACCGTTCATTGCCACCGGGGAGTGGAGGACGCGGTCGGGGCAGTCACGGAGTGGCTGACCGGGGAGTTCTCGGGGCGGCTGCCCGCCACGGCGGTCGCCCACGTGGTCCGCGCGACGCGCGCCGACCTCGAAGGCCGGATCGCGCCGGAGGAACTCGGCGAGATGCTGCACCGCATGGCGCGGGCGCGGCTGCAGCGGATGCTCACCGGTGGCCGGATCCCTCACTCTCGCTGACGGACTCGGTCTCCGGTTCTTCGGGGGTGCCCCCGAACAGGTCCCGCAGGCGGTTGTGGCGCGCGGTGTAACCGGCGCCGAACCGCCGGTGCGCCCGGTCGAGCTTGCGCCCGGCGTAGCGGCGGCGCGCCCACAGCGAGTCGGGTTTCGCCAGCCGCACCGCGCCCACGAGCGCGATGACCGGCACGACGACCCCCAGCACCCCGGTCGCGAGCTTGCCCTTGAGCAGGCAGACGAGTGCGGTCAGCAGGTGCACCCCCACCCCCAGCAAGTACGACCACATCGCCGACTCGCCGCGCGTCTCGCCGATGGGTGACGCTTCGAGCAGCAGCAGGCCCCCGAGCGCGCCGCCGACGAGCACGGCGTCGATGGACTTGCGGCCGCGCCGGGCCCAGTAGACGTCGTCGAGGTGGAACCAGAGGGCGAATTCGTCGAGCACGAGCGCGGCACCCGTGCCGAACAGCGCGGCGAGGACCTCGCGCCAGGGCGCGGCCGGGTTGTAGCGGAACTCGAGCAGCCCGACCACGAGCACCAGCAGGATGCCCCACACCTGGTGGTGCACGTGGACGCCGCCGATGTGGATGTCGCCGAGCAGCCCGCGCTTGCCCGTGGGCTTGCGGCGCTTCGTGCGGATCCGGCGGGTGATGCCGCGCACGACGACGAACGTGACGAGGAAACCGGCGAGCGCCCACATCGCGGCGGCGCGGCCGGTGTCCACGAAGACGCGGTCGTACCAGTCCACGGCGGTCTCCCCTCGCGTGGGAGGGGAAAAGACGCTACCACCGTTGGCCGTTCGATGTCCGGATCGCCGTTTTTCACCGGGCCCGGCTCGCGGCCGAAAACCCCCGGCGCCGGTAGGGTCGTGGTGTGGAAAGCACGCCGGTGGAGATCGTTTCGCTGCTCGTCTCGCCGGTGCACGCGTTCGAAGGGCGGCCCTCGGACGGCCCGCGGCCCGATCCGGCGTGGGTTTCGCAGCCGTGCGTGGAGGTGCGGGCGGGCCTCGGCCTGGTCGGCGACCGCTACTTCAACCACCGCGCACACCGCGACGCCGCGGTGACCGTGTTCGACGCGGCGGCGCTCGACGCGTTCGGCTCGCCGGACCCGCTGCGAACGCGGCGCAACATCGTGCTGCGCGGCTTCCGCGTCGACGACCTCGCCGCCACGCGCGAGCGCCCGGGCGCGGTCTTCTCCCTCGACAGCGGCGACGGCCCGGTGCGCTTCCGCGCCCGGCGGCCGGCGAACCCGTGCGCGTGGATGGACGTTTCCGTGGCGCCCGGCGCCTTCCGCGGCCTGCGCGGCCGCGGCGGCGTCCGCTGCGTCCCGCTGGACGACGGCGTGCTGCGGCTCGGCCCGGCGGAGTTGACCGTGCTGGAACTCGTGGAGGCTCGATGACGGACCAGTGGCACCAGCCCCTGCGGCACATCCGCGGCGGCTCGTTGACCGGCGACACCACCCAGACCAGCGGGATGCGCCGCTACGAGGCGATCTCGGGCAAAACGGTGGGCTCGCAGAAGGTGTGGATGGGGGAAACGCACGTCACCCCGCACACCAACTCCGGCGACCACCACCACGGCCACGCCGAGACGGCCATCTACGTGCAGTCCGGGCACCCCGTTTTCGTCTTCGCGGACGGCGACTCGGAGGTCCGCCTGGAAACCTCCCCGGGCGACTACGTGTTCGTGCCCCCGTACGTCCCGCACCGCGAGGAGAACCCGACCGGCGAGGACGCCGTGGTGATCATCGCGCGCAGCAGCCAGGAGGGGATCGTCGTGAACCTGCCCAGCCTGTGGGCGGAGGTCGAGATCCCCGCCGGGGACTGATCTCCCCTAGGCTTCGGCGCCATGGACGACTACGCTTCGCCGCGCCGCGAATACGTTCCGGTGGAGGTCGAGGGCCGCCCGATGTACGCGGAGGTCGAACTCGTCGGTGAGCAAGACGAGGAAGTCGCTTCACGGCTGTTCGCGTTCGGCGAGTTCACGGACCACCTCACGTCGCTGACGCAGTCGGTCACCGAAGCCGTGACCTCGGGGCTGACGAAGGTCAAGCCCAGCAAGGTGGCCGTCGAGTTCGGGTGCGAGGTCGGCCTGGAGAGCGGCAAGCTCACCGCGATCCTCGTGAAGGGGACGGCGAAGGCCAATCTCAAGGTGACGTTGGAGTGGCAGCCCGAGAAGAGCTGATCAGCGGCTGTCCAGGTACTTCGCGACAGCGTCGTCGTTCGCGAGTCGTCTGCGAACCGCATCGGCGTCGGCGGCACTGAAATACGCGATCCGTTTCGCCGCCTCGAGTCTCTGTTTGGGCTGGACAGAACTGTTCAGCGCGATCTCGCGCAGGAGCATGATGCCGAGTGTCCGGTCCCGTTCGGCGATCGCTGCGGCACTGGCGATTTGACCGCCGAGACCGCTGTGAGACCAGGCGAAGATGCTCACGAGCCGCTGCCGACCGGCATCCGGCAGCCGAAGCCACAGCTCCTGGGCGGCCGCCACCTGGACGGACAAATTAGTCCGGTGCGAGTCGCTGAGTTCGGCGAATGCGGCCAGGCCTTCGACGTCGTCGACGGCGTCGATCGCCCGCGCCGCTTTGAGCCTCAGCCAGGATCGATCAGTCTCGCGCAGAACCCGCCACAGGGCGGCGAGTCCGGTTTCGCGATCGAGTTCCGCGGCCGTCGTCGCGGCCTGGATGAGGAATTCGGTGTCGGTGTCGTACGGCTGCAGCAACCGGACCAACGCATCAGCAGCCGCCTTCGGCTCGAGGACGCCCGCGGACAACGCGGTCGAGATCCGGGCGTCGCCCATGCTGGGATCGGCGACGAGATCGAGCTGCCAGCGGACCGCGGCCGGGTCGATCGCCACCGCCGCTTCGGCTGCGGCGGCCCGCACCTCCTCGGAAGCGCGCTTCGTGAACGCGATCGCGCGGAACACGTCGACGACGCCGTGGTATCCGGTTTGTGCCAGCGCCTCGGCTGCTTGCAGCCGTAGCTGTGCCCCGATGCCGGAACCACCCGCGAGCTCGACGAGCAGGGCCGTTCCGGCGGCGTCAC
This sequence comes from Amycolatopsis sp. NPDC051903, assembly GCF_044452505.1. Classification (NCBI taxonomy): domain Bacteria; kingdom Bacillati; phylum Actinomycetota; class Actinomycetes; order Pseudonocardiales; family Pseudonocardiaceae; genus Amycolatopsis; species Amycolatopsis sp. NPDC051903. Next base: position 102,079 of record NZ_JBITBT010000013.1, read on the forward strand.
CCCGGGCGTCGAGCTCCGCGGCTGCCTCGAGCCGGATCACGCCGGTCACCGAGTGGTCGGCGGCGAGCTCCGCGAGCACGACCGACCGCGCCCGGGGCTCCAGCAACCGGCCCGCGCTCAGCCGGACGAGATCCGAAGCCGCGCGGTCCTGCGCGATCGAGACGAGCAGCTCCGTCGCCCGGCCGGCGTCCCGCTTCGCCAGGACCAGCGCCGCGTCGACGCGCTGCTCGTCGGCCTCGGCCGAGCGGCCGATGCTGGTGAGGGCAGCTGCCCCGAGCTGCGGAGCACGCTCCAGCAGGGCCTTGGCCGCGCGGAGGCGCTCGGCACCGTTCAGCTCACGATCACGAGCCGACTCGCCCAAGGCCTGGAAGGCTTGCTGTGGCTGGAACTCGGCCAGGAGCAGCGCGGCGTCGAGGCGACGCTGCGACCGGTGCCCCGGGCCCGCGGACTCGCGGAGCGCGGCGACGGCGAGCGTCGGATCGAGCCGGACGAACGCGTCGACGGCCGGCCGCCACTGGTCGTCGGTGAGGTTGTCGTCGGCGACCCACTGCGCCAGCAGAGCACGGAGCTTCACGGCGACTTTCGCCGGGAGCTCGACCTGCTGGCGGTGCAATTCGACGAGGTAGCGGTAGTTCTGGTCGCGGTTGCGCCGGTTGAGCAGCCGCATGAGGAGCCGTTCGAGGTCGCGGCCCCGGGCGGCCCAGAGCCCGGCCAGGAAGACCTTCACCTCCAGCCCGCGCCAGGGCCAGTCCTGGGGCGCCACCTGTCTGCGGGCGGAAAGCCGGCGCGGGTCCGGGTGGTGGCGAGCGAGGTGGGCCGCCGCGAGGTACTCCTGGAGGGTCTGGTGGATGAACGCGAAGCGGCCCCGGTGTTCCACGAACAGGCCGCAGCTGCGCAGGACCTCGCGCAGCACCTCGTCCCACTCGGCCCGGCTCATGTTCGCGGGCTGGGTCACGTGGCGGGCGAGCACCGCGACGGGGTCGAGCCGGTAGCCAGGGCCACCGACCTCGGCGGAGGCCGCGTACTCCTCGTACGCCACGGTTTCCAGGAGCTCCGGCGTCCGCTCCAGCAGTTCCTCGGCGGCCGATTCGGCTTGGGGCCCGCTGCGTTTCGTCCAGCGCACGAGGTGCTCACGGACTTCGCCGAGCTTCCGCTTGACCAGCAGGTGTTCGATGAACTGCCCGTACAGCTCGGCCCGGTTGCCCGGCAGCCGCCGGTCGGGCTGGGCCGCGAAGAGGATGCACATCATCGTCGCGATCAGCGGGATGGTGGCGAGGTGGCCGATACCGGCGTCGGCGATGCGCCGGCGGAATTGCTCGCTCGCCGCCGCCGGATCCGGAAGATCCAGCTGGGAGAACCAGTTCACGGCGAACCCGCCGAGTTCGTGCTCTCCGAAGGGTTCGATGGTGAAGGTCGGGAAACTGCCGTCGGCGGCCACCTTCGCCACCAGGTGCTCCGGCAACGGCCGGGTCGTCAGCGCGAACCGGTAGCGGCCTTCGCTGCGGTGGCGGGCGATCTTCGCCAGCACCGCGCCCCGGGCGGCGGGGTCGATCACCTCGTCGACGCCGTCCACGAAGACGAGCCAGTCGCCGCCGGGGAACGGGGGTTCGGAGAACAGCGACACCAGCGTCGCGCGGTCGAGATCGGTGTGCAGGACGCGGACGACGCCTTCCGCGAGGAGGTCGGCGAGGCCACCGCCGAAGCGTGACAGAGCTTCGGCCGGGACGAGGATCGGCACGTGGTCCCCGCGGCCTTCATCGAGCCAGCGCCGCGCCGCGACGGCCGTGAGGTGCCGGGCCAGACTGGACTTGCCGGCGCCGGGACCGCCGAAGATCTGGAGGCCGGCGTACCGGCTGACGAGCTCGCCCGCCTCGGCGCGAGGGGCTTCCCCACCGCTGAGGTGCTGGCGCAGGTAGACCTTCGACAACGGGGGCCGGACCTCCAGCAGCCCGGCGTACGGGTGGTTCTCGTCGGCGGCGCTCGCGGCGCGCAAGTACCGGCGCAGCTTCGGCCCCGGGTACGGCACGCCGGCGCTCGCGAGTTGCGCGTCCGTCGCGAGATCCAGCCAGTGCTTCACGTCGGCGGCCGCGAAGGTGGCCAGTTCGGGGTAGGTGGCGAAGATCGTTTCCACGGGCACGAACCGCGCCGTGTCGTCGGTGCGGCGGTCGCGGTAGCGGACCACCCCGCAGACGGCACCGGTCCGCCAGTTCAGCACCGGAGCGCCGCTCATGCCCGGCTGGATCCGGCCGTGAGTGGCCTTGAGCAACGCGGGACCGGCGACGTGCGCCGACGTGCCGTCGAGCGACAGCGCGACGGGTTCGCCCGCCCGGTAGTTGCCGTCCGGGCACCCGAACGCCCACAGCTCGTCACCGGGCGCCGTGGCCGCGGACAGCAGCACCGGCGAGCCGGTCCGCGCGGCCGGCGCCCTGAGCAGAACCAGGTCGGCACCGGCGGCGCCGTCGTGCACGTAGCTGCTGAGCACGACCTCGAACTCGCCGCCCTCGGCGTCGTCCGCGAGCACGACCGGCACCGGTCCGCCGTCCACCGTCACCACGTGCGCGCAGGTCAACACCAGTCCGGGGGCGACGAAGAACCCGGTGCCGGCGATCTTCGTGCCGGGAACGCGCACCGCAACGGTGGCAGCGCGCAACGCGCCGGCGAGATCGGCGCGCTCCTCGGGCATGGGCCTCGGTTCCTGGTCGTCGGGTCACGTCCGCCGCGGGGCGCCGGTCGGTGACGAGCCGCGAGCGGACCCGGTGCCGCTCAAGCGCGGGCCGTGGTGACGGACCCGGCTCGCCGCGGGATCAGGACCCCGGCAGCACCCGGCTGCTCAACGGCAGCGACTGCCGCTGCGGCGGCCACCACACCTGCGCGGGCGGCGGCGGCACGTCGTCGTCGGGGAGTTCGAGGGTGTCGGCGCCGCTCTGCCACCGGCTCCAGTGCGCGGCGCACAAGCCGCGCCACAGGGAGGGTTCGGCGCACTCCTGCCGTCGGCACGCCTGCACCTGCTGCCCGCTATCCACCACGTTCACGACTCCAACCCGCGATTCGGCTCGCGACGCTCCCCAGCTTGCCTCGGATGCGACCGGAACACCCCCGTGCGCGCGCCAACACAACCCTTGTGCAGCAACGACAACGGGAATTCCACCCTACTCCAGCCCGCCCGGCCCCTCGCCGCGGCGTGCACCACGCGTTCGGCGGTTGACGGCAGCCGCGCCGCCGCGGACGAGACCCGGGGGCGGCCGGACGACCGCCCCCGGGCTTCCCTCCCCCGGGTCACCGCGGCGCAGGCACCTCGAGCCCGTCCTGATCGTCGTCGCCGAACGGATCACGCAAACCGTCGCCGAGCAGCCGGGGCCGCGCCCCGCGGCGCCAGTCGTCCGAGCGCCGCCGGCGGCGCTCCTGCTCGCGCGCGATCCAGTCCCGCCCCTCGGCGGCCACGGCTTCGAGCACGTGCAGCGCGCCGACGACGCCGGCGGCCTCGAGGGCGAAGCGGTTGAGAGCGGCCGCGTCCTCCTGCTCGGTGACGTCGACCTGCCGCCGGTAGGTTTCGACGACCACCGAGATCTCCTCGCCGTCCACCAGCCGCAGCCGGAACGCCCGCTTGCGCACCGTGTGCTTGTCGAGGTACAGACCGGCGTCGTCGGGCCGGACGAGGTAGCGCTTCTTGTCCGCGTAGCGGATCCCCACCTCGGACACCCGGGCGGACGCCAGCGCGTCGTAGCGGAACGACGTCCGCCGTTCGTCGTGGACGTCGCCGGTGAGGAAGTCGAGGTCCACCTCGATCTCCCGGACCCCGCTCGTGGTCAGGAGGAACACGAGGACCACGTACTTCGAGTACCGCATCGGCCCGCGGAACTCCCGCGCTCGCAGTGCGTCGCCCGCGCCCTCGGTGAGGACGACGTGGGCGACCACGTCGCGGTTGGTCAGCGCCGCGCGGCGCAGGGCCGAAGCCCTGAGGTGGGACTTGTCGAGATCGAGCCAGCCCGCCATCTCCGCGTCCGTGGGCCGGTCGGCGAGCACGGCGAGCCATTCGGCGTAGCCCTGTTCTTCGTCGGCGAGCAACTGCCGGCTCGCTTCCGCCTGATCGGCCCGCAGCTGCTGCGAGGCGAACACCTCGATCGTCGCCCGCCACAGGAGAAACGCCCCGAGCGCGCCGAAAACCGCGGATCCCACGAAACCGGCCTGCGAGCTCCCGAGCCCCACGAACCCGGCGACCGCCGCGACGGCGCCGACGCGGAACAGCGCGGTCGTGCGCGCCGAGGGCGCCAGTTCGGAGCGGTGGTCGAACATCGTGCCCGCGCGCCACCGCTGCGCGGTCCGCCGGGCGTGCCAGCGGATCAGCCAGTCCAGCTGGGGAGCCTTGACCTGGGCGTTGCCGTAGAGGGTGACGAACCGCCACTTGAGGTACTCGCGAACGCCCAGCGTGGCAGTGGCCCAGTCACCCCCGACGTGCGGGCGCGCCTCGCTGAACCGGCTGTCGACCTGCGCGTGGACCTGCTGGACGAAGTCCGTGGAAACCCAGTGCCCGGGCGACACCGCCTCCTGCTTCACCACCGTGGCCCCGCGTTCGGCGTCGAGCCACGCGAGCTGCCGCGCGCCGATCTCGCGCGCGAGCCCGAACCGCAGCGCGGTGCCGAGCCCCGCGCCGAAGACCACCAGCGAAACGAGCCCGAGCACGGTGTTCCCCGAGCCGATCGAGGCCAGGGCGGTCACCACTCCCACGACGAGCGCGGCGACGCCCAGCCAGATCCGCACCCACGTCGCCGCCGGGACGCTGACCGGCGGCACGGCGAAGAACCGCGGTCGCGCGGGATCGGGCTCGAAGAACTTCCAGGCGCGGTTCACGCGGTCGCCGCCGAGGCGGGCCCGCCCGACGCGCTGCGCGTCGAAGACGTCGAGCGTGTCCTGGATCGCGCCGCCCAGGACCGCGTCCAGGTGCCGGGTGATCTCGTCCTGCCGGGTGTCCGGGAGCGCGTGGAAACCGTCGTACGCCTTCCGCAGCGCAGCCTGGTCGAGCGCCTCGCCGCTCTCCTGCCGCCACACGCACGAAAGCAGGTCCGACACCACGGTGAGCGCCGAGCGCCACTCGTCCTCGTTCACCCGCACCGCGACGCGGTTGGCCTCCTGGTAGCGCGAGTACATCTCGTCGCCCATTTCGTTGAGCGAGCGCTCGCTGAGCACGGAAAGCGCGTAGTAGTAGGCGAGTTTCGAGCTCACGTGCCCGTTGCGCACCAGGCCGGCGAAGATCTCCTCGGCGCTGCGCGCGAGGCCGCCCTGCAGGTGGTTGAGGGCGACGGCGAACTTCCGCTCGGGCGGATCCTCCTGGGTGACGTAGTACGTGTCGTTGTGGTGGAACGTGGTCTGGCCGTAGTTGACGCCGATCTGCTGCTGTACCTGCGCTTCGTCCCGCGCGACGGGGCCGGGCTGGTGCCCGGGGACGGTCACGCCCGCGCTCCGCCGAAGTTCGTGGTGCCGTGGTTGACCCCGATCTGCTGGCTCACGGTGGCGTTGTCCTTCGCGACGTTCACCGGTGCGGCGGCCGGTGGCGCGGCGGCAACGGGCTCGGCCGCGCCGGTGCCGTCGTCGAGGGCGGCGGCCAGGGAGACCGCGAACGCGGCCGCGTTGCGGGCGGCCGGGGTTTGCCAGCCTTCGGCGTCCGTGAACTCCTTGTCGCCGCTCGCGTGGTCGCTGATGCCGCGGATGGTGACGGCGGGGATGTTGCCGTTGAGGTGCCCGGCCAGGGCCAGCCCGGCGCTCTCCATCTCGACCGCGACGGCGTCGTTGTAGTTGTGGTGCAACAACTTCGCGACGTCCGAGAGCTCGGAGTCGAGCACGACGTCACCGGCCGCGATCGGTCCGAAGTGGACGCGGGGAACGCTGCCCGGGCCTTCGGCGGGCAAGCTGCGGCTCCACGTGCCCGCGCGGCTGACGAGGCGCGCGACCTGCTCGGCGCGGTGCGCCAGCTCCCACGCCCGGGGCCGGCTCAGCAGGCCGGAGTCGACGATGCGCCCGCCCTGGTAGGCGTACACCTTGTCCGCCACGATCACGTCGCCGAGCCGGAGCCATTCGCGGAGGCTGCCCGCGACGCCGACGAACAGGAGCGCCGCCGGGGAGAACTGCGCGACGGCGCGTTCCGCCAGCGCGGCCGCCGTCAGGTTGCCCATGCCCGTCAGCGCGAGCGCGACGGTGCACTCGGGCCGGTCGTCGATCGTGCCGACGTCGAACACCGTGCCGGCCGGGTGGCTGTGCTGCTCGACGCCGGTCACCCGGGCGCGGACCGCGCCGTGTTCGATCTCCAGCGCGGTGAGGATGACGATCATGGGGTCGCTCCGATTCGTTCCGTCAAGGCGATTCCTTCGGGACAGCACGGGGTGGCCGGCTGCCCGGTCGGACGAGGGCGGCGGCGGGAGGTGACGACTGCAAGTTGCAGGCTAGCCGGAATCGGTCATTCTCGTCAATACGACGAATATTTCGGCGAGAGCTAGGCTGTTCACTATGGACACTCGCCTAGACCACGCGGGACGTGCCGAAGATGCCTGACGACGACAGCTGGACGATGCCGGAGGTCGCCGTCGCGGTGGACCTCGCGGTGCTCACGGTGCACGCCGGAGCACTCCAGATCATGCTGGTGAAACGCGGAATTCCACCGTACGAAGGAATGCTCGCACTCCCCGGCGGATTCCTGGCCTCGACCGAGGAAGACCTCAAAACCGCGGCGGAGCGCGAGCTGCTTGAAGAAACCGGCCTGCGCGCGAAAGACCTCCACCTGGAGCAACTGCGGACCTACGGCGCACCGGGCCGCGATCCGCGTCGCCGGGTCATCACCGTGTGCTACGTCGGCTTCTCACCGAACCTGCCGGAACCCTCGGCCGGCGGCGACGCGCGCGAGGCGGTGCTGATGCCCGTGGACAAGCTGCTGCGCCCCCGCGCGGCGATCGCGTTCGACCACAAGAAGATCATCGCCGACGCGGTGGAACGCGCTCGCAGCAAACTCGAGTACACCACGCTCGCGGCGGCGTTCTGCAGTCCCGAGTTCACCGTGACGGACCTGCGGGAGGTCTACGAGATCGTCTGGGGCGAGACGCTCGACCCGCGCAACTTCCACCGCAAGATCATGAGCGTGCCCGGTTTTCTCGTCCCGACCGGCGGCCGGGCGGCCGGGCAGGCCGGGCGGCCCGCCGCCCTGTTCCGGCGCGGGCCGGCCACGATCCTGCACCCGGCGATGCTGCGCAGCTCTTAGTTTTCGTCATCTTGACGTTAATCGGACGGCGGCCTACCGTGGACCCCATAATCGTCACTTTGACATAAATGAGGCCGACATGGAGATCCACTGCACGGCCGGCTACGCGGTCCGCGCCGTCTCGCTCGCTTTCGCCGCCGGAGCGGTGCTGGGCGGCGCGCTCGCGGGGTGCGCGCTGAACACCGCCGCACCCGATCCGCCGGTCACCACCGTTTCAGGGGCGGCGCGGGCGGTTCCCGCCGCGCCAGGGGATGCGTCAGGTCGTACTCGTGCGCTGCCGTCCGCTGGGGCCTGGTCCGCAGCAGGTCCTCCTCCGGCGACGAGTCCACCTCGTTGAGCCCCAGCGACACCGCCCGGCGGATCTGCTCGCGGTTTTCGCGGACGACGGCGGAGAAGAAGTCGTCGATGCGGGGGTCGAGCAGCACCTCCAGCAGTACCCGGAAGGAAGCGTCGACGGCGGTGCGAACGATCTCGTCGTGGAAGGGGAGCCGCTTGAACCGGCCGAGCTGCGGGTCGGCGGCGAGCTTCTCCGTGATGATCGCCCGCAGTTCCACTTTGTTCTCGTTCAACGACTTCGCGAGGTTCTCCGGGTAGTTCCCGGTCTCGAGAACCTTCACGACCTCGTCCAGCACGGCGATCGTCACGGGCTTCTTGATGGCTCGGACGATGGGCTCCGACAGCTTGTCCACCAGCCGGTACGTGAACTGCTCGCCGACCGCGCGGTCGGCGGCGCGGCCGATGCGGATGAGCAGCAGCACCGTCACGAGGAAGTGGTGCTGCGCCACGAACGGCGGGTACGCGACGGGGATCATCGCGAACACCTCGTACCAGTTGCGGGCCGGGAACGCGCCGCCCCAGCCGCGCTTGCGCCAGCGCCACAGGAAGTCCAGCAGGAAGATCCCGCAGACGACGCAGTCGGCGCGGAAGAACCACGCGCCGGCGTCCGCCGGGGGCGGGGAACCGAACAGCAGGTACCCCAGGCCCCCGACGGAGACGACCGCGAGCACGAACATCACCCAGTCGTCCACGTGCACGTTGCCGGGGAGGATCCCGCTGTTGAGCTCGGCCTCCCGCCGGCCGGTGGTGGTCATGCCATCTCCAGGACTCGACGCCGCGTCGCCCGATCATGGCACGCCGGCGCGCGCGCAGCCGCGCGACGAGGCGGGTCAGGCCGCGACGACCGGTCCCACCGTGACTTCGTGCGCCTCGGGCGCGTTGTCGAGCGGCGACTGGTTCCACGGCAACGTGATGCGCGGATCGCTCGTGTCGCCGCGCGGCGTGGTGACGCCGGGCGCGGTGATCGTGACGCTCGTCGGCTGCACCTGCTGCTCCGGGCCCTCGATGCCGCTCCAGTGCAGCAGCATGGTGGCTTGCTGACCGTCGGAGATGGTGACCAGCGGCGCGTTCGCCGCGCTCGGGTCGGCCGTGACGGTGACGCCGTCGGCGCCGGTGAACGCGACCGGCAGCGCGCCCTCGAGGTTGCAGGATTCGCCGGGTTTCGCGGTGAAGACCACGTTGGCGTAGCGCTGGCCCGCGCCCGGGTCGCCGGCGACGATCGTGGTGTCGACCTGTCCCGCCGTGCAGCGGAAGTCGGTCGGCATCGCGGACGCGGTGCCCGCGCTCGCGAACGCGACGGCGGCGACAGCGGCGCCCGCCAGTCCGGTGACGGCGGCGGCCCGGCGGAAAGTGCTGGTCATGGCTGGCTCCCTCCCTGAACCCGCGGGCGGGCGGTCCGCCGCGGGAGCGCGGCGGTGATTCATTCACCGCGTCGGTGCGCTCACAGCCAAAGATGCCCATCCCTCGGGCGGATGACCCTGAGAAGTGGGATTGCCCCCACGAAAGCAACCTTCCGTGAACACGCACGTCCACCGTGTAGGGACTTCCTGACGAAAGCCTTACCGCATTCGTAACCACTTTGAACGGTTATGAATGTGCGGGCAGGCTGAACAGCATGAAGACCATCGGCAAGGGTTTCGCGGCACTGGCCGTGATCGGCGGCTCGCTCGCGTTCGAAGCAGTGCCCGCCACGGCGGCGGCGACCGGCACGGCGTTCACCACCTCGGCCGGGCGCGTCGTGACCCCGCCCGGCCCCGGTTTCGGCGCGCCGGAACGCGGCGGTGACCCGATCGCGTGTTTCCTCGTCGGCACCTTCCGCCGGCGCCAGGCCTAACCCGCCGCGTTCGGCATCGGCGCCGGGCACCGCCCGCCCGGCGTCGTGAGCAGTTCGAAGTGCCACAGCTCGTTGGCGTAGGCCTGGCAGAGGCCGTAGTCGTCGCCGTGGCGGATGAGCCAGTCGTCGGCGTCGGTCGGGCCGAGGTCCACGGCTTTCCCGGTTACGTGCGTCGACTTTTCGGGCGTGTTCACGTACTGGCGCGCGGCTTCGAGGCTGCCGTACTTCTCGACGCCCTCGTCGAGCAGCCGCTGCTGGTAGGCCTTGCTGCGCCAGCCCGACGTCACCTTGAAGACGATCCCTCGCTGCCGCGCGTCCGTCGCCGCGTGCTGCACGGCCTTCAGCAGGCCCGGGTCCAGGTTCGACACCGCGGGGAAGCCCGTGTCGAACGGCGTGAGGTCGCGACCGTCCGGGATGCCGCCCTGCGCGGGATCCGTGTCCGGATCCGATGAGCCCGCGGAACCTCCGGCGCCGAGCGAACTCGCCACGCCCGACGGCCATTCGGACGCCGCGCTCGAACAGCCGGCGACGAGCACCGCCGGCAGCAGCACCAGCGCGGCCTTGGTACGGAGATCAGGCATTCCCACTCCCGGACGAGACGATCACGGGAACCACCGTGCTGCGCGCGTGTCCCCGGACCGTCAGGCGAACGTCCGCGGGAGGTAACAGCTCCGCAGGTTCACGTAACGGCCCCGAGCAGGGCTGCCCCGAGCTCGGTCGTCAGGTAGAGCACGGACCGGCCCGAGCGTTCGCGCCCGACCAGCCCGGCTTCCCGCAGCACCCGCAGGTGCTGCGACACCGCGCTCGGCGAAACCCCCAGCGCGGCCGCGAGATCGGTGGTCGTGGCGGGTGACCGCAGGGCTTCCAGCAGGTCGGCGCGAGCGCGGCCGAGGAGCCGGACCACGGCGCCGGCGGGTGGTTCGGCACCGACTGTCCACAGTGCACCGATCCCGCGCGCCGGGTAGCGGACGGTGGTCTGCGTGGTGGTGTTGCGCTTGATCAGCAGGTCGGGCGAGCCGAGGGCGAGCGGCATGAGCACGAGCCCGCCGGGACCGCGGTTCACGAACTCGTCGGGGCCGGTCCGGCCCAGCACCAGCCGGCCCGCTTCCCAGCGCAGGTCCGGGTGCAGGTCGGCGAAGAGGCGTTCGGCGCCCCCGACGGCGAGCTGCCGCGCGCGGTGGGCGACGTCCGCGTCCAGCACCGCTCGCAGGCGCGGCCAGTGCGGCACGACGAGCCGGTCGAACGCCAGGCGCAGTTCGGCCGCGAGCGCGCGCAGCCCCGCGGCCGGTCGCGCCGCGAACTCGGCGACGGGAGGCGGCAGTTCGTCCCCCAGCAGGCGTGCCAGGCTGCCGCGGACCTGCCGCGCGGTCGTGCGCCGCAGGGCGGCCAGGTCGTCGTCGATCGTGCTGCCGGCCTGCGCCGGGGCGGGGACGAGGAACGAGGGCCAGCTCGGCCGGTCGGCGGTGAGCAGCGGCCACGTGATCGGCAGGTCGAGCGGTTCCCGCGCCAGCTCCGCGGAAGCCCAGCGCAGCCACCGCAGGTGCAGCGGTCCTCGGTTGCGCCCGGCGATCTGCAGCAGCGCCGCCACCGTCTCCGACAGCGGCGACACGGCGAACCGCGTCGCCGCCAGCTCGGCGACGCCGACTTCGACGATCAGCGCCATCCGCCGAGTATGAAGCACCGGGCTAAATCGTGGTGGCGATCGCGCCTTCGTCCCAGGATTGCCGAAGTGACGAAACTGCCGCCGGCGTACCGGAGACTGTGGTGGGCGAACGGGATCAACAACGTCGGCGACGGCGCGTTCACGACGGCCATGCCACTGGTGGCCGTCAGCGTCACGCGGGACCCGCGGCTGGTGTCGCTCGTGGCCGCCGCCGCGTACGTGCCGTGGCTGCTGTTGTCGCTGCCCGCCGGGGCCTGGGCGGACCGGCACGACCGCGTACGGCTCATGTCCCGCGCGCAGTTCGCCCAGGCGGTGGTGGCCGGGGTCGTCGCGCTGCTCGTGGCCGGCCACCAAGCGAGTGTCGCCCTGCTCGTGGTCACGGCGATCGCGCTCGGGGCGGGTGAGGTCGTGTTCGGCACCGCCGCGCAGTCCTTCCTGCCGGAGGTCGTGCCGAAACCGTTGCTGCACAAGGCCAACGGTGAGCTCCAGGTCGTCCGGACCGTGGGCGTCCAGTTCGCCGGCCCGCCGCTGGGCAGCGCGCTGTTCGCCCTGGCCGCCGCGCTGCCGTTCGGGCTCAACGCGGTCTCCTTCGCGGCCTCCGCGGCGCTGGTCGCGAAACTGCCCAGCCGGCACCGCGGCACGCCGGTCAGAGCCCCGATCGCCGAAGGCCTGCGCTGGCTGCTCAGCCACCCGCTGCTGCGCACGCTCGCGATCCTGGCCGGCGTCAACACGTTCTGCGGCCAGCTCGCCGTCGCCACCCTCGTGCTGCTGGCCACGCAGGACCTCCACGTCAGCCCCGCGGGCTACGGCGTGCTGCTGGCCGCCGCGGCGTGCGGCAGTTTCGCCGGCGGCCTGGTCAACGCCCGGATCGTCGCGCGGATCGGCGATCGCGCCGCGCTCGTCCTGGCGCTGGCCACCAACACCGCGGTCCTCGCCGCGATCGGCTTCGCCCCCGGCGCCGTGGTGCTGGGCGCGCTGCTGGCCGTCAACGGGTTCGTCATCACGATCTGGAACGTCGTGAGCGTGAGCCTGCGCCAGGACGTCGTGCCCGCCGCGCTGCTCGGCCGCGTGAACAGCGTCTACCGGCTGCTCGCCTGGGGCCTCATCCCGCTCGGCACCGTGACCGGCGGCCTGCTCGCCGGCTCCTTCGGGCTCCGCGCGCCTTACCCGATCGCGGGTGCCGTCCGGGCGGTGGCACTGGTGGCCGCGTTGCCGGTGCTGCGGCGGCGCGGGCCCCGGTAGCGACGGTGCTCACTGCCCTCCGAGGAAGGCTCGCGGAGCACGTCCGGGCAGTTCACCGGACCGGGTGGGAACCCGGCCCGCGCCCAGCCGTCCCCCGGACATGACGCTCTTGAAGCTCCGCCGGACGCTGGTGACGCTCGCGACGGTGGCGGCCGCGGCCGCCACCTTCCCCGCCGTGGCCACGGCCGCCGGGGACGGGAACCAGGTCACGACCTTCAGCACCGCCGACCGCGCCGCCGCGCTCGCGTACTGGACGCCCGAGCGCATGAAGGCCGTCGGCGCGGACTCCACCGACCGCGTCGAACAGGTGGCGAAGCCCTGGACCGGCGCGGTGCCGAAGGGCGTCGGCCGGCTCTTCTTCACCGAGGCCGCGCCCGGCGAAGCCGAGCAGGACAGCTGGTGCACCGCGACCGCCGTGCCGAGCGCGACCGGCGACGTCGTCATCACCGCCGGGCACTGCGCCTACGGCGGGCTCAACCGCGAGGACCAGGTCATCCAGGTGCACAAGTCCGTGTTCGTGCCCGGGTACGAACAGGGCCGGCAGCCGCACGGGGTGTTCGCCGCGCGGGCGCTGGCGTTCCGCGATTCCTACCCCACCGGCAGCGAGCCCGACGTGGCGATGGTCGTGCTCGACCCGCAGCGGGGGCAGCACGTCGCGACCGTCGCGGGCACGCAGCAGGTCTCCTTCGACCACAAGGGGAAGACACGCGCCGGGATCGTGGGCTACCCGGGGTCGAAGGCGTTCTTCGGGGAGTCGCCGGAGTGGTGCGACCTGTCCGTGCAGCAGAGCACCGACACGCTCGGCCACTGGCAGTCGTCGTGCGACCTGGCGGGCGGCGCCAGCGGCGGGCCCTGGTTCGCGAACTTCTCCCCGGCGACGGGCACCGGGCTGATCTTCTCCGTCACCAGCCGCGGCACGACCGACGTCGACGAGACCACCGGCGAGCCCGAAACCCTCGACCTCGAAGGCGCCCCGCTGGACGAGGCCGCCCACGCGTTGTACGACGCGGCCGGGAAGCTCTGAACCGAACGAAAAAGCCGCGCCGGAAATCCCGGCGCGGCCTTTTCGCGTACTGGCTCAGGCGGTGAGACCGACAGCGGCCTCGGTCGTGTTGACCAGGAACGTCAGCGTCTCCTGGAAGTACAGCTGCACGGTGTCGGCGTCGTGAGCGGTGTAACCGATCGACAGGTCCTGGCCGAAGTGCAGTTCGTAATCGCCGCCGCGGGTCGTGAGCACGCACGCACCGTCGATCGCCGGCGCCTGGATGATCTCCCCGTCGACGATCTGCATCAGGTGCTTCAGCACGGGGTAACCGTGGTCGGCCGCTTCGACGGCGGCGGTGTACGCGGCGTTGCTCAGCAGCACCGTGTACGGGCCCGCGACGCCGGCCGCGCCCAGCTTCGCCAGAGCGTCGCCGATCGCCTTCGGGTACGCGCTCGCCTCGCCGGGCAGCGCGACCGGGCTCAGCGACGACGCGGGGCGGATGCCCGCGATGCCGGCGCCGGAGTAGCCGTCGAACACGATGCGGTCCTCGGCGTACGCGATGGCCTGCGCGGCGTCCTTCACCGGCTGCCAGTCGGGGTCCTTCGCGCCCCACTCCACGGAGTCCACCGCGTCGCGGGTGACGGTGAAGGGCACCTTGAGGTCCACGATCCGCTGGGCCGTGCGCAGCCGGGCCGCGACGCCCTGCAGCGGGCCCTCGACGCCCTCGACGTGCCCGGTGCCCACGGCCGCGAGCGTCGGGTCGTCGGCCACGACCACGTCGACCACCCGCCGGGCCGACGCGAACTGCGCGAACGTGCGCCGGGCCTCGTCCTCGAGGTCCGACCACGCGGCGTCGGAGATCGGGGCGAGTTCGCGATGCAGGTTGTTCATGACCGGGGACTCCTTCGCAGGCTGCCGATGCCCAGCGAGGGGCCGGGCGTGGGTGCCGGGGGCTCCGGCTCGGACGGTTCGGTCGCTTCGGTGCTGTCCTCGAGCGTCTGGTCTTCGAGGAACTCCACGGTGGGCACGTAGAACAGCGCGCCCGTGTGCGGGATCGAGAAGTCGAGGATGCGGTCGTAGTTGCCGGGCGGCGACCCGACGAACATGTTCTCCAGCATCGTCTCGATGATCGACGGGGTCTTGGCGTAGCCGATGAAGTACGTGCCGAACTCGCCGTACGCGGGACGCCCGAACGGCATGTTGTCGCGGAGGATCTCGAGTTCGTTGCCGTCTTCGTCGGTGATCACGTTGAGCGCGATGTGGGAGTCGCCGGGCTTCTCTTCGTCCGTGAGCTCCACATCGGACAGTTTGCGCCGCCCGATCACGAGTTCCTGCTGCTCGGTGGACAGCGCGTTCCACGCCGTCATGTCGTGGAGGTACTTCTGCACGACCACGTAGCTGCCGCCGTCGAACGCGCCGTCGTCGTCGACGAGCACGGCCTCCACGGCGCCGCGGCCGGTCGGGTTCTCAGTGCCGTCGACGAAGCCGAGCACGTCGCGCGCGTCGAAGTAGCGGAAGCCCTGCACCTCGTCGACGACCGTGACGGCGCCGTCGAGCCGCGCCATGATGAGCGACTCGAGCTCGAAGCACAGGTCCATCCGCTCGGCGCGCAGGTGGAACAGCAGGTCGGCCTTCGTGGTGACGCTGCGGTGCTTGTCACCGGCGAACACGGGCAGCTCGTGCAGCTGCGCCGGGCGCGGTGAGCCGAACAGCCGATCCCACGCCGCCGACCCGATTCCCGCGACGCACGTGAGGCCGCCGCCGAGCGACCGGAACCCCACGGTGCGCTGCAGCCCGCTCAGGTCGGCCAGCAGGTCGCGCACGGTGTCCTCGCCACCGGTGTCGATCCGCACCACCAGGAAGATCGCGGCGCGCGTCAGCGGGCCCACCACCTGCTGGGGTTCCGGCGGCAGCTCCGCCGACACTGCCGACGTCACCGCGCACCCCCCGCACAGCACGCTTCTTCGCCCACCAAACCTCCCCACGCGCACAGCTGTCGTCGGCATCCTAACCCGGTCGGCCGGATCCGCTCGCCGCACTCACGCGGGCGGGCAGGATCCGCTCGGCGAGCCGCCGCAGGTGCCTGTGGACGGCGACGCCGCACAGCCCCACGCCGTACCCCACGACCAGCCCCGCGAGGACGTCGTGCGGGTAGTGCGCGCCCAGGTAGACCCGGGAAACGCCGATGAGCAGGGCGAACGCGGTGGCCCACCAGCCCCAGCTGCGCCGGACGAGCAGGACCGCGCCGGCGAACGCCGCGACGAGGGCGGTGTGGTTGCTGGGGAACGCGTAGTCCGTGGGGGCGTCGCAGGGCAGCAGCGTGCGGACTCCCGGGACGACGCGGCACGGGCGGACCTCGGCGAACAGCGCCTTCAGCACGGTGTCGAAACCCAGCGCGAGCGCGACCGCCGCCGGGACCCACACGGCGCGGGCGAGGGCCGTCGGGGCACCGCGAGCGCGCCAGAGCAGGGCGAGCACCGCGGGCACCACGAGGAACACGCCGTACTCGCCGAACGCGACGGCGAACCCCGCCAGCCAGTGCTGCGACCACGCAAAATCCGTGACCGCGCGGTAGATCCCGGCGTCGGGCATCACCTCACCCCCGCGGCGGCGCCGACCGTCCACAACGGACTTCCGGCGGCACTGAGCGGACGAAAAACTACACTCATGTCGAAATACTACAGGATCGTAGAAGTAGCTTGCCGGTGTAACTTCACCGTCGTGCGCAACGGAGAGAGGCGGGCCCCCGGCGAACTGGAGGCCGAGGTGCTCGGCGTGCTGCAGGACGCGGCCGAACCGGTGTCGGCCACCGACGTGCAGCAGCGCCTCGGCGGCAGCCTCGCCTACACGACCGTCGTGACGATCCTGTCGCGGCTGTTCGAGAAGGGCGTGGCGACACGGGAGAAGCGGGGCCGGTCGTTCGCCTACAGCCCGGTGGACGACGAGCCCGGCCTGGCGGCGCGGCGCATGCGGAAGGTGCTCGACGCGGAGACCGACCGTTCCCGCGTCCTCGCCCGGTTCGTGTCGAACCTGTCCGCCGACGACGAGCGGCTGCTGCGCGACCTGCTGCACGAATCCGGCGACTGACGGGCACCAGGCACGTCCGACTCGCGAATCGTGCCCTTTCGTCCCCCGGGCACGGGTGACAAGAACGAAAAAGTGCTGGCTGAGTATCCGCGCGAACACCGAGCGCGAAACGCGACGAAGCGGCGGTTCAGACCTTTGTCCGGTCTTGTCCACTCAAGACCGGCCGCGGAAAACGCCCCCCGGCCGCGCACGAGATCGAGGCCGCTACCGTTGGCGTTTCGAGCACCGGGTGAGTTGGCCCCCGGGAACGCCGGTGACCCAGAGCAGAAGAGGAGCCCTGATGCCTCGCACCAAGGCCTCCGGACCGTTGCGCGCAGCACAAGTGGTGCTCGTCGTCGTGTCCCTGCTCGTGCTGGGCGGCACCGGCTACGCGTACTCGACGCTGCAGTCGCTCACCGACGGGCTGACCAGGGCCGACGTCATCGCGGGCAGCGACGTGCCGCCGCTGGGCGAACAGAACATCCTGATGGTCGGCCTCGACACCCGCACCGACGCGCAGGGCAATCCGCTGCCCGCCGACGTGCTGTCGCAGCTGCACGCCGGCGGCGGCGACGACGGCGGCGACACGACCGACACGATGATCGTGATCCACATCCCCGCGGGCGGCGGGCAGGCGACCGCGATCTCCATCCCGCGCGACTCGTACGTGCAGGTCTCCGGCGGCTACGGCAAGCACAAGATCAACTCCGCGTACACCTACGGGCTCGTGGCGGAGAAGAACAAGCTGGTCGCACAAGGCGAATCCGGCACGCAGCTCGAAACCGATTCCGCACAGGCCGGCGCGAAGACGGCGATCGACACCGTGCAGAAGTTCACCGGGCTGACCATCACGCACTACGCCGCCGTGAACCTCGCCGGGTTCTACTACCTGTCCCAAGCCGTCGGCGGTGTGCCGGTGTGCCTCAACAAGGCCGTGAAGGACCCGTTCTCGGGCGCCAACTTCCCGGCGGGCGAGCAGACCGTGGGCGGGGCGAAGGCGCTGCAGTTCGTGCGCCAGCGCCACGGCCTGCCCAACGGCGACCTCGACCGCATCAAGCGCCAGCAGGTCTTCATGGCGAGCATGGCCAAGACGATCCTGTCGGCGGGCACGCTCGCCGACCCGGGCAAGCTGAACGACCTCATCGGCGCCGTGAAGAAGGCCGTGGTCGTCGACAGCGGCTGGGACATCGTCAGCTTCGCGCAGCAGCTGCACGGGATGAGCGCGGGCGCCATCAAGTTCGTCACCGTGCCGGTGGTGAACATCTCGCTGAAGACCCCGTCGGACGGCGACGCGGTCGAGGTGGATCCCGCGCAGGTGCAGCAATTCGTGCACCAGCAGCTCGGCACCTCGGAACCGGCTCCGGCCTCGGGCCAGCCCGCGGCGGGTGACGCGAACCTCAGCGAGTACACCGTGGACGTGCGCAACGCCTCGGACAGCAGCGGCCTCGCCGGGCGCGTGGCCGACAAGCTGGAAGCCGCCGGGTACACCAAGGGCGTGGTGGCGAACGCGACGACTCGCAAAACGTCGATCATCTTCTACAGCCACGACCAGAAGGACCAGGCCACGCAGATCGCGCAGGCGCTGGGCAGCGACATCGCGGTCAGCCCCGACACCTCGCTGACGAACGACCACTTCCGCGTCTTCCTCGGCAAGGACTTCGAGGACTCCTCGGGCGCCTCCAGCACGGGCGGCGGTGCGGCCGCCGGCTCCTCGGGTTCGGCCCAGGTCCAGCCGGCCGCGGACGTCGCTCCGGCGCCGGCGCAGGCCCCGCCGCCGATCACCGCCAACGGCGTCACCTGCGTCAACTGATCCGACGCGGGGTTCGTCCGGCACCCGGCGTCCACTCGCGACAGTCGGCGGAGTCGGCGCGAAGATCGTCCGGTTGACGAATCCCGGATCGGTGTGGTTCCTGTTGACGGCTGTCCGTTTCCGGCGCCAGGCGTGATCAAGCATGCACAGTACGTTCACGTCCCCACGTGACGGCCGCGCTGATCCCCAAGGACGCGAAGGACCTGGAGCTGGCGCCCGAGGAGTGGTACCGGTTGTGGATCACCGTTCGCGGCGAGCCACTCCCGTAGCCTGGCTCGGGTGGCCAGCCACAGAGAGGGGAACCGGCGCGTGGTCCTGTTCGGACGGGAGCTGGAGCAGAAACGCCTGGCCGAACTGGTCGACGGCATCCGCGACCGCGGCGGCGCCCTGCTCGTGCGCGGTGAGCCCGGGGCCGGCAAATCGGCGCTGGTCCAGGCCGTGCGGCAGCAGCTGGGAGCGGCCAGCCTGCGCGTGCTGACCGCGGCCGGCGCCGAACCCGAGCAGCACCTCCCGTACGCGGGGCTCAACCAGCTGCTCCACCCCCTCCGCGACGCCACCGCCGCGCTCCCGGCGACCCAGCGCACCGCGCTGCGCACCGCCCTGGGCCTGGTCGACGGCCCGCAGCCCGAGCCGTACCTGGTCGGGCTGGCCGTGCTCAACCTCCTCAGCGAAGCCACGACTCCCCTGGTCCTGCTCCTCGAAGACGTGCACTGGTTCGACCGCGCGACGCAGGACGTGCTCGCCTTCGTGACGCGGCGCGTGGAGTCCGAACCGGTCGTGGTGATCGCCACCGCCCGCGACGGCGAGCCGACCCGCCTCGACGACCTCCCCGCGCTGGCGCTGGCCCCGCTGGACCCGGACAGCGCCGGCGAACTCCTCGACGCCGTCGCGCCGGACCTCGACCCGACGGCCCGCGCCCGGATCATCGCGGAAGCCGCCGGCAACCCGCTCGCCCTGACCGAGCTGCCCGCCGCCCGGACCGGTCCGCTCGACCAGGCCTTCGCCGCCCGCGCCGCCGAATTGCCCGGCGCGGCCCGCGCGAGCCTCCTCATCGCCGCGCTCAACGACAGCCCGGCGCTGGCCGAAACGGTGAAGGCCGCCGGCACCGACGCGCTGGGCCCGGCCGTCGCGGCGCGGCTCGTCGAGGTCGACGCGACGACCGTGACGTTCCGCCACGCCCTGACCCGCTCGGCCATCGTCCGCGCGGCCACTCCCGCGGAACTGCGGGCCGCGCACCACGCGCTGGCCGCGACGCTGAACGAACCCGGCCGCCGCGCGTGGCACCGAGCCGCGGCGACCACCGGTGCGGACGAATCCGTCGCGGCCGAACTCGAAGCCGCGGCGGACGACGCCCGGCGCCGGGGTGGCGCGGCGGCGGCCATCACGACGCTCGAGGAAGCCGCGCGGCTCAGCGTGACCGACGTCCGCCGTGCGGACCGGCTGCTGCGGGCCGCGGACCTGGCCGTCGAATCGGGGCGGCGCGACGTCGTCGACCGGCTGCTGGCGGAAGCGGCCAAGCTGGACCTGACGCCGCGGCAGCGCGCGCTCGTCACGTGGCTGCCCACCGGTTTCGACGACGGCGTCCGCGAAGGGGCGGCAGGTGCGACGGAACTCGTGACGCTCGCGGGCACCGTCGCGAAGGACGGTGACCTCGAGCTGGCCATGCGGATCTTCTGGAGCACCGCGATGCGCTGCTTCTGGGTCGAGCCGGGCGCGGCGGCGCGCGAGCGCATCACGGCGATCGCCGGCGAACTGCCCGTCGACCCCGCCGACCCGCGGATGGTCGCGATCGCCGCGTATGTGACGCCCCTCGAGCGCGGCGCCGAGGTCGTCACGGCGTTGCGGGAGCTCGCGGACCGCACCGACGCCGATCCCACCGTCGTCCGGTTCCTCGGCAGCGCGGCGCTGCAGGTGGGCGCTTTCGACCTCGCCGCGCGGTTTTCGGCGGCGGCGCAACCGGGACTGCGCGCGGAAGGCCGGCTCGGGTTGCTGAGCCGGGCCCTGGCCGTGCAGGCGTGGAGCCACGCCCGGCTCGGCGACCTCGCGACGGCGCTGCCCGCCGCGGAAGAAGCGGGCCGGCTGGCGGCGGAGACGCACCAGCCGTACGTGGTCGGGCTGGCGCGGGCGGTGCAGGCGGAGATCGCGGCGCTGCGCGGCGACTCCGAACAGGCCGAGAAGCTCGCGGTCGAAGCCGAACGCGTCGGGCTCGCCGCCGGGGCGCGGCCGGTGCTGGCGACAGTGCAGCTCGCGCGCGGCCTGGCGGCGCTGGGCGCGGGGCGGCACGCCGACGCGGTCGCCGCGCTGCTGCGCGTGTTCGACCCGGCCGATCCCGCGTACCAGCTGGCGTTGCGGTGCTACGTCCTGCCCGAGCTGGCCGAAGCTGCGGTCCACAGCGATCGGGCGGACGTCGTGCGCGGGCTGGTGGCCGAGCTTTCGGATGCGCCGACCACGTCGCCCGCGCTGCACCACGGCCTGCGGTACGCGCGGGCGGTGCTCGCGGCCGACGAGGAAGCCGAAGACCTGTTCCGCACCGCGCTGGACTCCGCGGCTTGGCCGCTCGAACGCGGACGGCTCCAGCTCGCGTTCGGCGAGTGGCTGCGCCGCCGGCGCCGGGCGGCGGAGTCGCGGCCGGTGCTGCGCGCGGCGCGCGAGACGTTCGACGCGCTGGGCGTGACGGGGTGGAGCGAACGGGCCGCTCGCGAACTGCGCGCGGCGGGCGAGGCGACGCCGAACCGCGAACCGGACGCGCTGGGTGACCTCACGGCCCACGAGCTGAACATCGCGCAGCTGGCCGCCGAAGGGCTCACCAACCGCGAGATCGGGCAGCGGCTGTACCTGTCGCACCGGACCGTGAGCACGCACCTGCACCGCATCTTCCCGAAGCTCGGGATCAGCGCACGCGGCGAACTGGGTGCGGCGTTGCGGCGCCAGAGCTGACGTACACCCACGGCGTCACCTGACGGGCGCGAAGTCACCCGCCCACTCCGTACGGTCGAATCGCGGTACCGGGTTTCGATCTTCAGGAGTGCTTTCGATGATCAGCAGAAGACAGTTCTCGCAGGTGTTCGCGGCCGGCGTGGCGACGGCGTCGATCGCCGGCTACGCGCCCGGAGCTGTCGCGTCCGCCGCGACCGGCGGGCGCCCGGAGTTCGGACCGCTGAAGCAGGTGCGGGCGGGCGTTCTCGACATCGGCTACGTGGAGCTGGGCCCGGCGCACGGGCCGGTCGTGATCCTGCTGCACGGGTGGCCGTACGACATCCACAGCTTCGCCGACGTCGCGCCCGCACTGGCGGCGCGGGGTTACCGCGTGCTCGTGCCCTACCTTCGCGGCTACGGGACCACGACGTTCCGCTCGGGCTCGACGTTCCGCAACGCGCAGCAGTCCGCCGTCGCCGCCGACGTGATCGCCTTGATGGACGCGCTGCACATCCGCAAGGCCGTGCTCGGCGGTTTCGACTGGGGTTCGCGCACGGCCGGCGCGGTCGCCGCGCTGTGGCCCGAGCGGTGCCAGGCGCTGGTGCTCGTGAGCGGGTACCTCATCACGAACCTCAAGGCGCAGCTGCAACCGCTCGCACCGGCCGCCGAGCTGGGCTGGTGGTACCAGTACTACTTCTCCACCGAACGCGGCGTGCTCGGGTACACGCAGAAGACCGACGAGTTCACCAAGCTGATCTGGCAGACCGTCTCCCCGAAGTGGCACTTCGACGACGCGACCTACCAGCGCACGGCCCAGTCGTTCACCAACCCGGACCACGTGGCCATCGTGGTCCACAACTACCGCTGGCGCCTGAGCCTCGCGCCGGGCGAACCCCAGTACGACCGCCTCGAAGCCAAGCTCCAGCAGAGCCCGAAGATCGCCCTCCCCACCATCACCATCGCGTCGGACTTCGACGGCGCCGCCGCCGACGGCTCGGGCTACCGGGCGCAGTTCACGGGCAAGTACGACCACCGGATCCTCCCGGGGATCGGGCACAACGTGCCGCAGGAAGCGCCCGCGGACTTCACCCAGGCGATCGTGGACGCGGCCCGGCTCTGAGTACGTTGGTTTCGTGGGGCACAAAGGAGTCCGCGACGGCGGCCCGGCGCGCGATCCGAAGTTCCAGCCGGAGGACGTGGTCGGGTGGCCGGTGCGCCGCGCCGTGATCGAGCTGGAGCACCAGGGCTACACCGTCGACGTGCCGACTGGTCACGATCGCGCACTGATCTGGCTGAGCAACCGGGTGCGGTTGGTCGCACGGGACGGGCTCATCACCGGGGTGATCGTCGGATAGGTCCGGTTCGCCCGGACACCCAGCCGAAAAACGAAGCGGGGCCGGTCCACATCGGACCGGCCCCGCTCAGCGTTGGGAAAAGATCAGGCGTTGCCGCGGCGACGCCGGACCAGGACCAGCATCGCCCCGCCCGCGAGGACGAGGGCGGCGCCGATGCCGATGGGCAATCCGGCGTTCACGCCGGTGTTCGCGAGGGGCTGCGAACCGCCCGCGGCCGGGGCCGGACTGGTGGGCGCGGCGGGGGTGGTGGGCGGCGTGACGCCGGCCTCCGTCCACGACGCCGAAGCCGACGTGTCGACCGTGGTCTTCTGCGACTCGGCGACGATCAGCGACTGCGCGGGGTGCTTGTCGTAGTTCTCGCCGACGAACAGGCGGCCGGTGTCGAGGTGGCCCACGGCCTTGAGCGCCAGTTCTGCGGTGCCGGCCTTGGTGTCCTTCGGCACGTCGAGGTACAGCTTGCTGCCGTCCTTGACGTCGCCCTCCGCGAGGGCCTTGCCGTCGGCGTCGGTGAGCTTGACGCCGTCGGGCAGCTGCGTCGTGAGGTCCGTGATGTCACCGGTGCTGGCGATGGTGAACGGGCCGATGCGCGTGCCGGCCTCACCCTTGGCCGAAGCCGGGGTGATGCTCAGGGTCGGCTTCGGCTGCTGGCCGATCCCGGTGTTGTCGCTGCCGGTCAGGTAGTCGTAGAGCGCGAGGACGTCGGCACCGTTGTCCGCGTTGCCGTACTGGACCGGCTTGTCGCGGTCGATTTCCTTGCCATCGCTGAAGTGCCACACCGCGGCCTGCGTGGCGGCGATGGCCTCGGCCTGGGACAGGCCGTCGTGCAGCGTCGCACCCTTGAGCTCCGCCTCGAGACCCTTGAGGTCTTCGGCCGGGAAGCCGTGGTGCAGCACCCAGTTGATCTTCGCGTTGTTCTCGTTGAACGGCGACTTCGGGTTCGGGTACTTGTTCCAGGGCGTTTCGAGCATGTCCTGGTTCTCGTCGATGTTCGTCTCGATCTCGACGCAGTACAGCTTCAGCGTGCTGCCGTCGGAGAGCTTGAGACCGAACAGGACCGTGTCGTAGTAGTGGTCCTTGCCGTTCTCGTTGAGGTTGACACCGAAACCGTTGGTGCCCCCTCCTGGGATCAGGCGTCCCTTGGCCGCACCGTCCTCAGCCTTCGCGCCGGTGTCCGCCGTGGCGCCCTGCGCCGCCAGCAGCAGCGCCGCGGCCGCGGCGGCAGCCGCGATCCCGCCACGCACCAGACCTGACCTGACCTGCATCTGTTCTCCCATCCAAGCCCGTCCCAGAAAGTCGGAGCCGCGTGAGACAACACACCCCGATCACGACGGCCACCCGTGAGGTGAGAATCCACCCAGTCAAGCGATTCGGGAGCATACACAGGGCTCACAAGGTCACCCGCGGTGGTCCCCCCGACGATCGATGTCCTCCACCCGAGTGCCCGGCCATCGGTACGCGACAGCTCGGCCACACCGTCGGCGCCGGTATATACACTCGATGTATATTCACCGCGTATAGCGATCGCGAACCACGCGATCGCCCAGGGGATCCAAAGGGGACAGGCATGTCGGTGGGGACCACCCTGCTCGCGTTGCTCGAGCCCGGGCCGCGGCACGGGTACGACCTGAAACGCGCTTACGACGAGCAGTTCGGGCAGGACAAGCCACTCGCGTACGGGCAGGTGTACGCGACGCTCTCGCGCCTGCTGAAGAACGGGCTCGTCGAGGTCGCGGGAGTCGAGGCCGGCGACGGGCCGGAACGCAAGCGCTACACGATCACCGAAGCCGGTGTCACGGACGTCGAGCGGTGGCTCGCGACTCCGGAAGCACCGGAGCCGTACTTGCACAACACGCTCTACACCAAGGTCGTGCTCGCGCTGCTGTCCGGCCGCAGCGCCACCGCCGTGCTCGACTCGCAGCGCGCCGCGCACCTGAAGGAGATGCGCGAGCTGACGCGCCGCAAGCGCGACGGCGACCTCGCGACGCAGCTGATCTGCGACCACGCGCTGTTCCACCTCGAAGCCGACCTGCGCTGGCTCGAGCTCACGGCCGCGCGCCTCGACGATCTGGCGGCGGAGGTGCGCTCGTGACGGAACCCCTGCTCGCCGCCAACGACTTGGAGAAATCCTTCGGCCCCACGCAGGCGCTGCGCGGCGCCGGCGTATCCGTCGCGCCCGGTGAGGTGCTCGCGATCATGGGCCCGTCGGGCTCCGGCAAATCGACGCTCCTGCACTGCCTCGCGGGCATCGTCCGGCCCGACGCCGGCACCATCACCTACGGCGGCCGCGATCTCGTCGCCATGGGCGACCGCGAGCGCAGTGCGTTGCGGCGCACGGAGTTCGGGTTCGTGTTCCAGTTCGGTCAGCTCGTGCCGGAGCTGACGTGCCTGGAGAACGTCGCGCTGCCGCTGCGGCTCGCGAAGGTCGCGCGGCGCAAGGCCGAAACCACCGCGCGCGAGTGGCTCGAACGGCTGGAGGTGGCCGACGTCGCGGCCAAGCGCCCGGGTGACGTCTCGGGTGGGCAGGGCCAGCGCGTCGCCGTCGCCCGCGCGCTCGTGACGCGGCCCAAGGTCGTGTTCGCCGACGAGCCGACGGGCGCGCTCGACTCGCTCAACGGCGAGAAGGTCATGCGCATGCTCACCGGAGCCGCGCGGGAGACCGACGCGGCGGTGGTGCTCGTGACGCACGAAGCGCGCGTCGCCGCGTATTCGGACCAGGAGATCGTGGTGCGCGACGGGCGCGTGTCCGACCAGGAGTACGCGTCGTGATCGCCGACCTGCTGCTCGGACTCCGGCTGGCCGTCGGGGGCGGCCGGATGTCGGGACAGGCGCTGCTGCGGCTCGCGATGACGGCCGTGGGCATCGGGCTCGTCGTGGCGGTGCTGCTGCCCGCCGCGTCGGTGAACTCCGTGGTGAGCGCGCGCGAAGACCGCGCGGCCGCGACCACGCCCACCACACAGCCGGTGCCCGGCGTCGACCCGCTGTACGCCATCACGTGGAGCGCGGAGGTGGGCACCCAGTTCGTGCGGATCACGTCGGTCGCGGCCAGTGGGCCGCACGCGCCGGTGCCGCCCGGGCTGACGGAGCTGCCGAAGCCGGGTGAGCTCGTGGCTTCGCCGGACGTCGTGCGCGCGCTGACGGGCCCGGACGGCGCGTCGTTCCGCAGCCGGCTGCCGGCCGCGCCCAGCGCGACGATCGCGAAACCCGGTCTCGTCGACGCCGGAGAACTCACGGCCTGGTACGGCACGACACTCGACGACGTGAAGAGCAGTGACCAGGCCAAGAAGATCTACGGCTTCGGCGGCGGGCAGCCACCGCGGTTCGCCGTGACGGCGACGGTGCTGGTCGCGCTGCTGCCGGTCGTGGTCGCGTTGTTGCTGCCGTTGCTGATCTTCGTGACCACGGCTTCGCGCATGGGCGCGGCGCAGCGCGACCAGCGGCTCGCGGCGCTGCGGCTGCTGGGGGTCGACGCGCGGCAGATCCGCTGGGTCGCGGCCGGGGAGTCGTTGCTGGGTGCGACGATCGGCGTGGTGCTGGGCGTCGTGCTGTTCGTGCTGATCCGCCCGGCACTCGGGTCGCTCGACCTGTTCGGCTACCGCGTGTTCGGTGAGGACTTCGTCCCCTCGTGGCCGCTCGCGGTGCTCGTGGTGCTGCTCGTGCCGGCGCTCGCGATCGGCGCGGCGCTGTTCGGTCTGCGGCGGACGATCGTGGAACCGCTCGGCGTGGTGCGCCAGGGCAAACCCGTCCGGCGGCGGATGTGGTGGCGGTGGGTGCTCACCGGCCTCGGCGTGCTGCTGACCGGCGCCGCGTACGCGACCGACCCGGGCAACGCCAACGCCGCCTTGATGGTCGCGCTGACCGTGGGGTCCGCGTTGCTGCTGATCGGTGTGACGGCGCTGCTGCCGTGGCTCGTGGAGCTCGTCGCCGGCAAGCTGCGCGGCGGGCCGCCGGCGTGGCAGCTGGCGGTGCGGCGGCTGCAGCTCGACAGCGGTACCCCGAGCCGGGTCGTGTCCGGGCTGGTCGTCGTGGTGGCCGGCAGCATCCTGCTGCAGGTGCTGCTGAACTCGACGCTCGCGGCGAGCAAGTCCGAACTGGACTCAACCCCGGTGTGGCCGGGTGCGGCACCGGTGAGCGTGGCGACGGACGCGGCCACGGCCCCCGAGGTGCAACGCCGCGTGTCGGCCGTACCGGGCGTCGAGCACGCCGGGACCGTGCTGCAGTCGAGTGTCGTGGGGACGTCGAGCGCGGGTGACCAGTGGGCGGGCGCGGAGATCGGTTCGTGTGCCGCGCTGGCGTTGCGGGCGCAGCTGCCGTCCTGTGTGGACGGTGCGGTGTACGCCGTGGACGATCCGGGACGACCGCTCCCGGCGGGCTCCGTGCACTTCTCCGCCGGGAGTTCGGCAGGCGATGGTCCAGTGTGGACCATTCCGGCGCACGTGACGCACGTGCCGTCGACTTCGGCCGCGCGGTGGCTGGCGGGCTCGTTCCTCATCACCGACGGGGCGGTGGCCGGGATCCCGGTGCCGACCGTGCTGCCATCGGTGTACGTGACGGGCCAGGGCAGCCCGGCGGATTTGGCCGATCGCGTTTCCGCCGCGG
Source organism: Amycolatopsis sp. NPDC051903 (assembly GCF_044452505.1). NCBI lineage: Bacteria > Bacillati > Actinomycetota > Actinomycetes > Pseudonocardiales > Pseudonocardiaceae > Amycolatopsis > Amycolatopsis sp. NPDC051903. Next base: position 129,125 of record NZ_JBITBT010000013.1, read on the forward strand.
TCAAGGGGCTGACGTGGCGCGTCGAGACGAGGACCGACGCGGAGCCCGCCGCACCGGCCGGGATCGTGGCGACGATCCGGGCGATCCTGCTGACGGCGTCGCTGTTCGTGCTCGCCGTGGCGGCGCTGAGCCTGCTGATGCTGGCGGTGGAGCAGATCACCGAGCGGCGGCGGGCCTTGGCGGCGCTGTCGGCTTCGGGGGTGCCGCTGGGGGTGCTCGCGCGCAGTTCGTTCGCGCAGACCGCGCTGCCGGTGGTGATCGGGGTGGCGCTGGCGGTCGTCGCCGGCACCGGGCTGACGCTGCCGATCCTGCGGGCCGCGGACATCCCCGTGAAGCTCGACGGCGGCTTGATCGCGGGCATGGCGGGTGCGGCCGTCGCGGCGGTGCTCGTGGTGACGGCGTGCACGATCCCGCTGCTGCGGCAGGTGACGCGGGTCGAGTCGCTGCGCGCGGAGTGACTCCGGACCCCTGAGTTCACCGGCCCGAAAGGCCCGCGACCCACCTTCGTCGCGGGCTTTTCGGGTCTTCCTCCTTCTGCGGGACGATCTTCTGCGCCAGCATGATCAGCGCCCCCGTCCCCACGAGGAAGTCGATCCCATGGGAACCTTGAAACGGCTCGGCACAGTGGTCTGTGCCACCGCGTTCGCGTTGGTCATCCCCGCGGCCGCGGCGTACGCCGACCCGCCGCACAACCTGCCCCAGAACGCGAACGGGTACGAGCAGTCGTTCTCGCCCGCGTACGACTACGACACCGACGGCTGCTACGCCACCCCGGCCATCGGCCCGGACGGCACCCTCGCGCCCGGCCTCAACACCACCGGCGCCGTGAACGGCAGCTGCCACGACCAGTCCGACCTCGACAACTCCCAGACGTACTCGCGCTCCAAGTGCAACAACGGCTGGTGCGCAGTGGTCTACGCCAGTTACTTCGAGAAGGACCAGGCCGTGGACGGCAGCGGCCTCGGCGGCCACCGCCACGACTGGGAACACGTGATCTCGTGGATCAACCAGTCGTCCAACCAGGTCGAGTACGTGACCACCACGCAGCACAGCAGCCAGGTCACCTACCCGCGGTCGCAGGTGCGCTTCGACGGCTCGCACCCGAAGGTCGTCTACCACAAGGACGGCCTGGGCACGCACTTCTTCCGCCTGGCCAACAACAACGACGAACCGCCGGAGAACTTCTACCACAACTGGCGCTACCCGCCGCTCGTCGGCTGGGACGGCTACCCCTCCACGGCACTGCGCGACAAACTGATGTCCGCCGACTTCGGCGCGGCCACGATCAAGATCAACGACGCCCGGTTCAACGACCTGCTGGCCGCCTCCCTACCCTCCGGCATCCCCTTCAACCCCCGCGGCTGACGCAAGCACCCTCCAACGGCGGGTGTCACCTCACCACCCAGGGCGACTCCAAACCCGCCGAACCACACCGCGAGATCGCGCCGGTTTTTTCCAACAGCGGGTGTCACCTCCCCACCCAGGATGACCCCACAACCCGCCGAACCACACCGCGAGATA
>NZ_JBITBT010000013.1:130743-217910 GCF_044452505.1 Amycolatopsis sp. NPDC051903
TCGCGCCGGTTTTTTCCAACGGCGGGTGGCACCTCCCCACCCAGGATGACCCCACAACCCGCCGAACCACACCGCGAGATCGCGCCGGTTTTTTCCAACGGCGGGTGTCACCTCCCCACCCAGGATGACCCCACAACCCGCCGAACCACACCGCGAGATCGCGCCGGTTTTTTCCAACGGCGGGTGGCACCTCCCCACCCAGGATGACCCCACAACCCGCCGAACCACACCGCGAGATCGCGCCGGTTTTTTCCTCACGATGTGTTCGGCCCCCCGGGGCCGAGCACATCGTGAGGAAGAAGCCGGCTCAACGGCGATCTCGCCGCCCCGGCGGAGCCGGGGCCAAAAACACAGCCGGGGCCAAAAACACAGCCGGGGCCAACTAGTCAGTTCCCGACTCCATGGCGGCGCTGTCGAGGAGTTCGACGTCATCAGCGCGGCCGCGGGAGGCGATGGCCTGGGCGCCGCCCTCGGGCATGGCGCCGATGAGGCCCGTGGCGGCGGCCTGGGCGGCGCCGATGAGGGCCGGGTGGGCGTTGGTGTTGCCGACCATGCCGAGGCCCGCGTACTGCTCGAGCTTCGCCCGCGAGTCCGCGATGTCGAGGTTGCGCATGGTCAGCTGGCCGATGCGGTCGACCGGGCCGAAGGCCGAGTCCTCGGTGCGTTCCATGGACAGCTTGTCCGGGTGGTAGCTGAACGCGGGGCCCGAGGTGTCGAGGATCGAGTAGTCCTCGCCGCGGCGCAGGCGCAGCGTGACCTCACCCGTGATGGCCGTGCCGACCCACCGCTGCAGCGATTCGCGCAGCATCATGGCCTGCGGGTCGAGCCAGCGGCCCTCGTACATGAGCCGGCCGAGGCGGCGGCCCTCGTTGTGGTAGCTGGCCAGGGTGTCCTCGTTGTGGATCGCGTTCACGAGCCGCTCGTACGCCGCGTGCAGCAGCGCCATGCCCGGCGCTTCGTAGATGCCGCGGCTCTTGGCCTCGATGATGCGGTTCTCGATCTGATCCGACATGCCCAGGCCGTGGCGGCCGCCGATCGCGTTGGCCTCCAGCACGAGGTCGACGGACGTCGCGAACTGCTTGCCGTTGATCGACACCGGCCGGCCCAGCTCGAAGCCGATGGTGACGTCCTCGGCCTGGATCTCCACGTCCGGGTCCCAGAACCGCACGCCCATGATCGGGTCGACGATCTCGATGCCCGTGTCGAGGTGCTCCAGCGACTTGGCCTCGTGGGTGGCGCCCCAGATGTTGGCGTCGGTCGAGTACGCCTTCTCCGTGCTGTCCCGGTAGGGCAGCCCGTGGGCCACCAGCCACTCCGACATCTCCTTGCGGCCGCCGAGTTCGCTCACGAAGTCCGCGTCGAGCCACGGCTTGTAGATGCGCAGGCCGGGGTTGGCCAGGAGGCCGTAGCGGTAGAAGCGCTCGATGTCGTTGCCCTTGTAGGTGGACCCGTCGCCCCAGATCTGGACGTCGTCCTCGAGCATCGCGCGCACCAGCAGCGTGCCGGTGACCGCCCGGCCGAGCGGCGTGGTGTTGAAGTAGCTGCGGCCACCGGACCGGATGTGGAACGCGCCGCAGGTCAGCGCCGCGAGCCCCTCTTCGACCAGCGCCTCCTTGCAGTCGACGAGCCGGCCGAGCTCCGCGCCGTAGGTCGTCGCGCGGCCGGGCACCGACGCGATGTCGGGCTCGTCGTACTGGCCGATGTCGGCGGTGTAGGTGCAGGGGACCGCACCCTTGTCACGCATCCACGCCACCGCCACGGACGTGTCGAGGCCGCCGGAGAACGCGATGCCGACCCGCTCGCCGACGGGAAGGGAAGTGAGCACCTTGGACATGGGTATGATTATGCATCAGGATGTATGACTGTGCATAGTCGGGGTCGGAATCCGTGACGCAGATCGCTGTGTTGTCTGCCCCGGCTCCGCCGGGGCGGCGAGATCGCCGTTGAGCCGGCTTCTTCCTCACGATGTGCTCGGCCCCGGGGGGCCGAACCACATCGTGAGGAAAAAACCGGCGCGATCTCGCGGTGGTGGGCCGGCAGCGCATCGCACGGGCTGGGAAGGGGTGCCGTCGCGGCGTGATTACGGGGCGTGTGCCTGGGTTCGGGGGCCGGGGCTGGTCAGAGGAGGGTCAGTGTGCGGGGCCGGAAGGGGTGCGGCGGGCGGTGGTGGGAGGTGCTGGGGGCCGAGGACGGAGAGCAGGCGGAGTTTGTCGTGGCTGTCGGTGCCGGGGGCGGCAGTGAAGACCAGCAGGGCCTGGTACTGGTCGGGGTCCAGCAGGGTCTGGCCGTGGACTTCGAGTTCGCCGGCTTCCGGGTGCAGGATGCGTTTCGGCTCGCAGTAGGGGCCGAGGACGGGGTGTTCGTCCCACAGCCGCACGAATTCGGGGTGCGGCAGCAGAGCCGTGACGAGCTCGCCGGCCGGTGAGGTGCGGCCCGTTTTCGCGTAGACCTCGGCGAGGCGCGCGACGAGGGTGCGGCTGTGGTGCGCGTGGTCGGGCTCCGGCAGCCGCGAGCGGGCCGACGGGAGCGTGAACCACCGGTAGACCCGGGCGCCTTCCAAGCCCGTGTACGAAGTCTCGTCGCCCAGCAGGGCCACGGCCGGTGGGGTCTGGCGCAGCGTCACGCCCAGGACGTTCTCGATCTGGGCGGGCGTGTCGGACAGGCGGTCGAACACGCGCAGCAACCCGGCGTTGATGTGGTCGCCGCGGCTGACGCGGTGGCCCGTGGCGTGGCCGGCGAGACGGAAGACGTGGTCGCGTTCCTCGAGGCTCAGGTGCAGGCCGTGGGCGATCGCGGCGAGGCTCTGCTCCGAGGGCACCGGGCCGCGCTGCTGTTCGATGCGGCTGTAGTAGTCCGCGGACACGCCGCTGAGCGCCGCGACCTCCTCGCGCCGCAAGCCGCTGGTGCGGCGGCGCGGGCCGCGGGGCAGTCCGACGTCCTCGGGTTGCAACGCTTCGCGCCGCGCGCGCAGGAACTTCGCCAATTCGGAACGATCCACCCCTCCAGTGTCTGCTCGCCGCGCGCGCTCAACCACGGACAACTTTGACCTGGCTACCGCGAACGCTCGCGGGCCGCCGCCGCGGGTGTGAAGCACACCGGATCGAGCCGCGAAATCGCGCATCCGTTCAGCCGACGATCTTCGCGACGTCGCTCAGTCCGGAAACCGGCGCGGTGCGGTTCAGCTTCATTGTGCCGTTGCCACCGGAGGAGTCCTGGTTTCAGAACGTGGGCGGCGTGATGAGCCAGACCGCCTTCAGGTCCTCGCCTTCCCCGACGTGCCACCGGTGCGGGACGGTCGAGTCGAGGTAGATCGCGTCGCCCGCTTCGAGTTTGACCTCGTCGTCGCCGATCCAGAAGATCATCTGGCCGGCGAGCACGATGCCGCATTCCTCGCCGACGTGGGAGTGCGGGTGGCCGCCGCTCGTGGCGCCCACCGGGGCCTCGACCCAGACGACCTCCATCTGGTGCTGCAGGTCGGGGCTCAGCAGTTCGTTCATGATCCCCGAGCCCGGGTACATGATGCGTTTGCGCTCGCCGCGCTTGGAAACCGAGTAGCGCAAGGGGTTCGCGGGCGGCGCCTCGTTGCTGAACAGTTCCCCGACGGTGTGGCCGAGCACGTCCGCCAAGCGCTTCAACGCTTCCAGCGACGGGTTGGCCCGCCCGCGCTCGACCTGGCTGATGTAACCGACCGACAGCCCGACCGCCTCCGACACCTCGGTCAGCGTCGTGCGGCTGTCGTGGCGCCACTCGCGCAGTTTCGCGCCGATGTGCACGCCCTCCGAGGTGCTGCGCGGCTCGTCGGACTGCTCGGGGGGTGAGGCCATGTGTCGCTCCTGCGCCGGCGGGGGGTCGGGTCGGAAGGTCAGACAGCCACTCTACAAGTTTTACCGTGAGTTCAACCAGTAAAACATCACCGGCAGTTTTCAAGATCGTTGTGCGTCGGATGTCGATTTCACAACGACCGTTGCATCCGATTTACGCAGGGAGTAGCGCCCTGAACAGCGGTTTGATCACCAAGGTGCCCCTTGACACCCGGCTGAGGTGACAGTAAAAATCTGCACTCACAGTGCGCCTCCTGCGGATCTGGTCCCCGCCGCCGGCGTCCGTCTTCACGAATCATCCGAACCAATGACGCGGAGGAATGATGGTGACTTCCCCCGGACGCGCGCGACGTCCCCGAACTCTCGCGCTGGTCGCGGCCGTCGCCGCGGCGGCCGCGACGCTCACCGCCTGCGGCTCGAGCGGATCCAGCGGCGACAGCCTCAAGATCGGCGTGCAGTTCGGCCTCACCGGCGCCGACGCCGCGTTCGACGCCGTCTACCAGGACTCCGCGAAGCTCGCCTTCGCGGACATCGCGAAGAACGGCGTGAACGGCCACTCCGTCGAACTGCTCTACGCCGACGACGCGAGCGACCCGGCGACCGCGGTCACGGTGGCGCGCAAGTACATCACGCAGGACAAGGTCTCCGTGCTCTACGGCCCCGCGTTCACGCCCACCGCGCTGTCGACCATGCAGGTCGCGAGCAGCACGAAAACGCCCTTCTACACACCGGGCAGCATCAACCCGCAGCTGACCACGCCGCTCAACAAGTACACGTTCGCACCGGCGTTCTCCTCCAACGACGTCGCCACCGGCATCGCCAAGCTCGTGCACTCCATGGGCGCCAAGAAGGTCGGCATGATGGTGGAGAGCGACGCGTACGGCGACGCCGCGCTGTCCGGCGCCAAGGCCGCGCTCGCGAAGTACGGCCTGAACGTCGACGCCACGCAGAAGATCGCCGCCAACGCCACCGACGCCACCAGCCAGGTGCAGGCGCTCAAGGACGCCGGCGTCGACGCCGTGCTGCTCGGCATCACCGCGCCGCCGATGGCCGCGGTCATCAACGCCGAAATCCACCAGGCGACGTACCTGCCGATGGTCACGTTCGCCGGGTCCAACACCTCACTCGACCAGCTCGCGAAATCCGACCCGAAGGTGCGCTACTACGCGCTGACCCCGTTGGCGTGCCCCGTCGGGGACCCGTGCACGGCGGATTTCATGAAGGCGTGGAAGGCCGAGCACCCGGGCACCGAGCCGATCGTGTGGACCGTGCAGGCCTACGCGGCGGCCAAGGCGTTCATCGCCGGGCTGCAGAACGCGAAGGACACCACGCCCGACGGCCTGATCACCGGCCTGGAGACGATGAAACCGTTCAAGACACCCGAACTGCCGTGCCCCATCGCGTTCTCCGCGAGCTCGCACAAGGGCAACTCCTGCACCAACTTCTACGGCATCGCCGGGGGCAAGGTCTCCTTCTTCGGCAGCGACACCACGCAGAACCAGCTCACCGCCAACTGACCCGGCTCTGTGAGGACTGATCGATGGTCACCACCGCCACCTTCGGCACCGGAATCGTCAACGGGTTCGCCCTCGCCCTCGTCTCCCTCGGGTTCACGCTCGTCTACCGCGCGACGGGCGTGGTGAACTTCGCCAACGGCAGCCAGATGGTCCTCGGCGGTTACGTCGCGTGGGAACTGGCCACGCACGGCTACCCCGCCTGGCTCGTGATGCTCGGCGCGGTCGCCGCCGGTGTCGCGTCGGGCGCGGTCGTGGACCAGATCGCGTTGCGCCCCTTGCGCGGCGCGAGCCTGCTCGCGCAGATCATCGTGCTCATCGCGGTGACGGAAGTCGCGAGTGGACTGTTCCTGTCTTCGTTCGGGGCCGAGGCCAAGTCGATGCCGCCGTACGCGGGCCGCTCGCCGATCGTGCCGGGCCTCGGCTGGTCGGCGATGGACGTGGTGCTCATGGTGGTGAGCCTCGTGCTCATCGCCGGGCTCACGCTGGTGCTGCGCGGCACCTCGGCCGGGCTGCGGATGCGGCTCGTCGCGAGCAACCGCCTCGGCGCCACCGTCGTCGGCGTGAACCCGGCGCGGGTTTCGACGCTCGCGTGGTGCGTCGGCGGCGGCCTCGCGGCCCTGAGCGGCGCGCTGATCTTCCCGACCTACCTGCTCTCCCCCGATCTCGGCCAGCAGTACACCTTCGACAGCTTCGCCGCGGTGGTGCTCGGCGGGTTCGGCAGCCTGCCGGGCGCCGCCGTCGGCGGGCTGCTGATCGGGGTCGTGCAGGCGCTCGTGTCGGGGGCGATCGGGGCCAGCTACAGCGCCTTCGTCTCGCTGGGAGTGATGCTCGTGATCCTGCTGACGCGGCCCACCGGACTGTTCGGAGCACGCGCATGACCACCGTCACCGTCCCACGCCGCGTGCGCGCGATCGTCCGCGATTCCGCGCTGCCGGTCGAGAAGTGGCTGGGCCGGGTGCGCGTGACCACACCGGCGACGGTCACCTCACCGGCCGGCGAGAAGCGCTACCTCGGTTCACCGTGGACGACGGCCGGCGTCGTGCTCGTGGCGGTGGTCGTCGCCGGGTGGGCCGGCGTCGGCGGCGCGTACGTCCAGACTGTGGTCGGGCTCTTCGGCGCGTACCTGGTGTCCGCGCTCGGCTACACGGTCGTGCTCGGGCAGGCCGGGCAGTTCGCCTTCTGCCAGAACGCGTTCATGGCGCTGGGCGCCTACGGGTACGCGATTTCGCAGCCCCGGTTCGGTCCCGTCGCCGGGCTGCTGATCGGCGCGGCCGCGGCCACCGTCGCCGGCACGATCATCGGCTGCGCGATCATCCGCACCCGCGACCTGTACCTGGCGCTGCTGACGCTCGCGTTCTCGCAGGCCGCGCTGCTGGCGATCCAGCTGTGGCCACCGACCCAGGGCGACAACGGGATCCTCGTCGACTTCGGCGGCGACCAGGCCTACCTGCTGGCGGTGGTGTTCGCCACGGTCGCGCTGATCGTGGTGCAGCGCATGACCCGCTCGAAGATCGGCCGCGCGTTCGCCCTCGTGCGCACCGACGAGAAGGCGGCCGCGACGATGGGTGTGAACGTGCCGGTGACGCGCATGCTCGCGTTCGCGTTCAGCAGCCTGCTCGGCGGGCTCGGCGGCGTGCTGCTCGGGGCGGTGCTCACGTTCATCACGCCGACGAACTTCACGCTGGAACTGACCCTGCTGCTGCTCACGATGATCGTGATCGGCGGGGTCGGCAGCGTGTGGGGCGCGGTCACCGGCGTGCTGATCATGGTGGTGGTGCAGCAGTTCCTGCCCAGCAGCGGGAGTTTCGGCAGCTACCTCAACGCGGGCCTGCTGTTCGTGATCCTCGTGCTGCGCCCCGGCGGCCTGCGGTCGCTGGTGAACCTGCGTTCGACGGGTGGTCGTCGTGGCTGACGCGATTCTCGACCTCGACGCCGTGCAGGTCCGTTTCGGCGGCCTGGTGGCCGTCGACCGGGTGAGCTTCTCCGTCGCCCGCGGTTCGGTCACGGGCCTCGTCGGGCCCAACGGTGCGGGCAAGACCACGCTGTTCAACGCGATCAGCGGCCTCGTCCCCGTGGCCGGCGGCACGATCACGCTGCGGACCACCCGCGGCGAAGCGGATCTGACCCGCGTCGGCGCGTGGCGGCGGGCCGGGCTGGGCATCGGCCGCACGTTCCAGGACTCGCGGCTCATCGCCGGCCTGCCGGTGCTCGACCAGCTGTACACGGGCGCGTTCGCCGGGCGCGGCCGGTTCTTCGGTGCCGTGCTGCGCGGCCGCGGCTTCATGGCGGCCGAGCGGCAGCTCGTCGAACGGGCGCACGAAGTGCTGGCGCAGCTGAAGATCGAGCACCGCGCGGCCGTGAACGTCGACCTCCTCTCGGCGCCCGAACGACGGCTGGTCGACCTCGGCCGCGCGCTGATGAGCCGGCCCGAGCTGCTGCTGCTCGACGAGATCAGTGCCGGGATGCCCGTCGAGGACAAGGAGATGGTGGCCGATCGCGTGCTCGACTACGTGCGGTCCGCGGACGCCACCGTGATCTTCGTGGAGCACGACATGGCGTTCGTCCGGCGCGTCGCCGACCGGACCGTGGTGCTGGCCGAGGGCGAGATCCTCGCCGACGGCGGCCCCGACGAGGTGCTGCGCCGCCCGGACGTGCTCGCCGCCTACATCGGGCCCGGAGCCGAAGGAGCGTTGCGATGACCTTTGCGGTGCAGGGGATCCACGCCGGGTACGGGCGGATCCCGGTGGTGCACGACCTCGGCTTCGAGGTCGCCGCCGGTGGTTACCTCGGCGTGGTCGGCGCCAACGGCGCGGGCAAGAGCACGCTCATGAAGGCGCTGGCCGGGGTCGTCACGCCGCACGCCGGAACCGTCCGGCTCGGCGACGAGGACCTCACCGGCGTGCCGGCGTGGGACCGCGCGCGGCGCGGGCTCGCGTTCGTGCCCGAATCACGCGAGCTGTTCGGCGACCTGACCGTCGAAGAACACCTGCACGCTGGCTGCCTGCGAGTGCGCGGGCGGGCCAAGCGCGCCGAACGGATCGAGTTCGCGTACGAGCTCTTCCCCGTGCTGTGCGACCTTCGCCGCCGCGCTGCCGGGCGGCTGTCCGGTGGGCAGCAGCAATCACTGGCCGTCGCACGGGCCGTCGTGGCGCAGCCGCGGGTGCTGCTGCTCGACGAACCTTCGCTCGGCCTGTCCCCGATCGCGGTCAGCGGGCTCGTCGAATCGCTGACCCGGCTCGCGCGCACCACCGACACCGCGGTGGTGATCGCCGAGCAGAGCCTCACGGTCGTGCGCGAGCTGTGCGACGACGTGCTGGTGCTCAACCTCGGCCGGGCGGTCGAGCGCGGCCCGGCCGGTGCCGTGCTGACCCGCACGGTCATCGAGAACGCGTTCCTGTGAAAACTCCCCTGGAGGTGTGCGACAGGTGACAACCAGCAAGATCTCCTCGATCGACGTCATCCCGTTCCGGATCCCGCTCAAGCACGAGGTCAAGTTCGCGACGGGCCGGCTGACCCACGCGGAACACCTGCTCGTGCGGGTCCGCACGGCCGACGGCGCCGTCGGGCTGGCCGAGGCGATCCCGCGGCCGATGATCTACGGCGAGACCGGTGTGTCGATCGCGCACGTGATCGACTCGATGATCGCGCCGGCCGCGCAGTCGCTCGACCTGCTCGAAACCGAGGAGCTCGCGCACCGGCTGCGCCACCTCGCCGGCAACCCCACCGCCCGCGGGGCGGTGGAACTGGCGATGTTCGACGCGCTCGGCAAAACCCTCGGCGTGTCGTGTCACGAGCTGCTCGGCGGGTACGCGCCGCAGGCCCGCGTGACGGCCATCCTCGGCGCGGGCACGATCGACGAGGTCGTGGCCGAAACCGCGGCGGTGCGCGCGGACCACGGCATCACGAGCTACAAGGTGAAGGTCGGGCTCGACCTCGATCGCGACGTCCGGCTCGTCACGCAGCTTCGCGAACAGCACCCGGACGCACTGATCTACGTCGACGCCAACCACGGCTACTCGGCCGCCGACGCGACGACTTTCCTCGACGCCACCAAGGAAACGCGCCTCGCGTGGATCGAAGAGCCGTGCCCGGCCGAGGACGTGCTCGGGCGCGCGGACGTGGTGGCCAAGTCCGCCGTGCCCGTGCTCGGGGACGAGAGCTGCACGACGCCGCGCGAGGTCGCCACCGAGATCCTGGCCCGCCGCTGCACGATGATCAGCATCAAGCTCGCCCGCACCGGGATCCGGGCGTCAACGCGGATCCGCGAGTTCTGCGCGGCCGTGGGAGCGCAGGCGATCGCGGGCAGCCAGGGCGATTCGGCGATCGGCACGTACACGAGCGCAGCGTTCGCCGCCGCCAACCCGGTCACCGCCGAGCACCCGGCCGAACTCGCCTACCTGCTCAACCTCGACGGTGACCTCGTCACCAGCCCGCCCGAGATCCGGGACGGGGTGCTGCGGATCCCCGACGGACCCGGGTTCGGGTTCGCCATCGACGAAGACGCACTCGCGCGTTTCCGGACCGACCGGCCCGGGGAAAGGAGCTGACCCGCGTGTTCCGCTACGACCAGGCAAGGCAGGTGCTCACCGTGGGGGCCGGCACGATCGCGACCGTGCCGGACGAGCTCACCGCTCTGTCGGCCCGTTCCGTCTGCCTCGTCGGCAGCCCCAGCTCACTGCGTTCGACGGCCGGCCAGGCGACGCGCGAAGCGTTGCGCGGCTTCGACGTGCGGCACGAATTCGGCAAGATCGCCCCGCACGCGCCGATCACCGACACCGAGGCGATGGCCCGGCAGCTGCGGGACGACCCGCCCGACGCGCTGGTCGCCGTCGGCGGCGGCAGCGTGAGCGACACGGCGAAAGCGCTCTCCATCCTGCTGGCGGAAGGGTTTCCGCTCGAAGCGAAGTGCAGCACGTTCACCCCGCCCGACCAGCTGCGGCACGTGCAGCTCACCGCGCCGAAGATCCCCGTCGTCACGATCCCGACCACGTTGTCGGGCGCCGAGGTGACGCCGGGCGGCGGCGCGACGGACGCGCGGGGCATCAAACGCGTGTTCTGGGACCAGAAAGTCGCGTCGCGGGTCGTGGTCTACGACCCCGAGCTGCTCACCGACGTCCCCGCCGAACTGCTCCTGACCACCGGCATGAACGGGCTCGCGCACTGCGCCGAGGCGCTGTACTCGAAGTCCGCGTCACCGTTCACGGACGCGCTGGCGGCCGAAGGCGCGCGGCGGTTCGCCGAGGCGCTGCCGCGCATCGGCAGCGCGACCGGGCCCTTGGACGTCGGCCTGCTCGAGGACGCGCTGACGGCCGCGGCCATCGGCGGCCTCGTGATCAGCAACGCGCGCGTCGGCCTGCACCACGCCGTGTGCCACGTGCTCGGCGCCGCGTACGGCGTGCCACACGGGGTCGCGAACTCCGTGATGCTGCCCTACGTCCTGGAGTACAACCACGACCACACCGAAGCGAAGCAGGCGATCCTGGCCCGCGCGCTGGGCGAGGGCCTCGGCACCACCGGCGGCGCCGCCGTGCTGGCCGCCCTCGTGCAGCAACGGGCCGGCGTCCCGCGGACGCTCGCGGACACCGGGCTGGCGGAAGGCGACCTGGCGCGTGTCGCCGAAGAGGTCATGCAGGACCGCGGGTTGTTCTTCAACCCCAAGCGAGTTCCCGACGCCGGCGCGGTGCTGGGCGTGCTGCGGCGCGCGTGGGCCGGCGCCGTGACCGGGGCCGCGTGATGGCGGAGCTCGCGCAGCGCCGTCACGCCCTCGTCGACACAGTCACCTCGCCCCGCAGTGTGGTCGTGGTCGGCGCCTCGGCCGATCCGGCCAAGCCCGCCGGCCGTCCGCTGGCCTACCTGAGCAAGTACGGGTTCGCCGGTGACGTCTGGGTCGTCAACCCCCGCCACTCCGCCGTCGCCGGCTACCCGGCCGTGCCGACGGTGCTCGACGTGCCCGTCGACGCGGCGGAGGCGGCGATCGTCAACCTGCCCGCGGACCAGGTGCCGGGCGCGCTGCACGACCTCGACAGCCGGGGCGTGCGCGTCGCCGTCGTGATCGGCAGCGGCTTCGAACGCCCCGACAGCGCACCGCGTCAGGAACTGAACCGGTTCCTCGCCTCGCCCGATCGGCGGCTGCGCGTGATCGGCCCGAACTGCGTGGGCACGATGAGCGTGGTCTCCGGGGCGCACCTGAACTTCTCGAGCGTGCTGGGCCGCGGTCCCGCCCGGGCTGGTTCGGTCGCGCTGATCACGCAGAGCGGCGCCAGCGGCAACGGGCTGCTGATGTCGATCCTGCGCCGCGGCGGCGGCATCGCGCACTGGTTCAGCACCGGCGACGAGTTCGACGTCGGCGCGCTCGAACTGCTCGCCGGGCTGCTGCCGCGCGACGACGTGCAGACCGTGGGCCTGTTCCTGGAGGCGATCACCGACCTCGAGTGGCTGCCGGAGGTCACGGACGCCATCGCCCGCACGGGAAAGCGGGTGTTCCTGGTCAAGATCGCCGACAGCGACCTCGGCCAGCTCGCCGCGGGCGGGCACACCGGGCGCGTGGTCGGGTCGGGTGACATCTCGCACGCCGTGCTGCGCCGGGCCGGGTTCGTGCGGGTGCCGGGCATCGCGGAGCTGGCCGACTGCCTCGTCACGGCGCAGGTCGTCGGGCCGCTGCCCGCGCGGCCGCGGCTGGCGGCGGCGTCGGTCTCCGGGGCCGGAGCCGTGGTGCTGGCGGACCACGTGCAGCAGGCGCCCGCGTTGTCGCTGCCCGCGTGGGAGACGCCGACGCTCGGCCGGTTGCGCGAGGTGCTGGCCGATCGGGTGGAGCTGCACAACCCGATGGACGTGCCGTTCCTCGGGGAGACCGAGACGTTCGCGCGCACCGTGACGACGTTGTCCGAAGCGCCGGAGTCCGACGTCGTCGTGGCGGTGGAGAGCAGCCTCGCGCACGACCGCGACGTGCTGGCCGACGTGCTGACGGCCCGCGCGCCCGGCGCGAGTCCCGTGGTACTGAGCCACCTCAGCGAGGACGACCCGATCCCGGAAGACCTCGTCGCGCGGCTCGCCGCCGCGCGCGTCGCCGTGGTACCGACGCCGGAACGCGCGGTGCGGGCGCTGGGACTACTGGCCGGCGAACCGGACGCCGTCGCGCCGACGCCCGCGCCCGAAGACCTGACGGGGTATCTCGGACTGCCGGACGTCGCCGCGCTGCTGCCTGCGGATTTCCCCTGGGCGCCTTGGGTTTCCGCACCCGACCGGCAAGCCGCGGCGGAGGCGGCGCACCGGTGGGGTTACCCCGTGGCGCTCAAGGCGGCCGGGCGGACGATCGCGCACCGGTCCGAGCTGGGGGCGGTCGCCGTCGTCCGCGACGACGAGGAGCTCGCGGACGCGTACGAGCGGGTCGCGGCCGTGTGCGCCGAACACGGGGACGAAGTCGTGGTGCAGCAAGGCGCCGGCACCGGGCAGGAGGTGCTCGTGGCCGTGCTGCGCGACCCCGAGTACGGCCTGTCGGCGGTGATCCGGCCCGGCGGGATCGCCGCCGAACTGCTCGACGACCAGGTCGTGCTCTGGCACGGCTGGAGCGAAGCGCAGCGGCTCGCCGTCCTGCGGGAATCGCGGCTCGGTGTGCTGATGTCGGGCTACCGCGGCCGGCCCGCGCTCGACGTGGCCGCGCTCAACACCACGATCACCGCGCTGTTCACGGCGCTCGCCGAGCAGCCGGTGTCGTTCGTCGAGCTCAACCCCGTGGTCGTGCTGCCGCACGGCGTGCGGGCGATCGACGCCATCGGCCGGAAGTGACAGAACGGAAGGGAACGGCATGACCACGAGCAACCGGCTCGACCACTACCAGCAGTCCCTGGGCAACATCCCGCCCGCGATCTCCACGATGTTCGCGATGGACGAGGGCTTTGCGAACGACTACACCGACATCCGCGAGCGCATCTACACCCAGCACGTCGACGGGCTCTCGCTCGCGATGAAGGAGCTGCTGCTGGTCATGTTCGACCTCGCGGTGAGCAACGCCGGCGGCGCGATCAACCACCTGCGCGCCGCCAAGCGGGCCGGGCTCACGGCCGAGCAGCTGCGCGAATCGCTGCAGATCGCGTTCCTCGTGCTGGGTGTTTCGGGCTGGGGCAAGGTCGGCTACAAGCTGTGGGCGGCCTGGGAGAACGACTTCGAGGAAGAGGGGACGAGCACCAATGGCCACCACGCGTCTTGAGTTCAGCACGGAGATCACCGACGAGATGCTGTCCGAGGCGGCGGCGCTCGAAGGCCAGGAGATCCGAGTCGAACCCTGGAACAACGAAGCGACGCTCGACACCATCCGCCACTACGCGTGGGGCCTCGGCGACTACAACCCGCTCTACCACGACGAGGAGTACGCGGCGGCGAGCCCGCACGGCGGCGTGATCGCCCCGCCGACCTTCCTGTACTCCAGCTACGACGGCGCGGTCGGCCTCGGGTTCGCCGGTGTGCAGCCGATCTACTCGGGCACGGAGTGGGTGTTCCACGAGACGATCCGCCGCGGTGACCGGATCGTCCCGAAGGCGCGGCTGGGCAAGGTGACCGTCCACAGTGGCCGCCACGCCGACCGGTTCGCGATCCAGCGCGTGCACACGGAGTACCGGCGCGAGAGCGACGGCGCGCTGGTGGCCGAAGCGCTGGCCGGCACGTTCCGCGTGCCGCGCGCCGCGGCGTCGGGAGGCCTGTCGTACCAGGCTCGCGAGCGGCACACCTACCGCGACGAGGAGCTGGAGGAGATCCGCCGCTGGGCGACGACCGAGGAACGCCGGGGTGCTTCGCCGCGCGACCCGGCGGACGTCCGCGTCGGCGACGTGATCCCCGAGGTCGTGAAGGGCCCGATCGACCAGATCACGATGACGGCGTACTACGCGGGCTGCATCGGCTCCCCCGGCTACAAGGCCGGTGAGATCTCGTGGCTGTACCGCACGTGGGCCGTCGAGTCGCCGGAGCGGCTGCCGAACAACTACGACCCGACCTACTTCAGTGAGCGGGTGCTGCCGAGCCTCGGCCACCAGGATCCCGAGGTGGCCAAGGAGATCGGCATGCCGGGCGCGTACAACAACGGCCCGCAGAAGTGCGGCTGGATGGCCCACCCGGTGCTGAACTGGGTGGGTGACGCGGGGACGATGCGGGCGCTGACCGTGCGCCTGCGCCGCCCGGACATCTTCGGCGACACCGTGTGGTGCGGCGGCACGGTGACCGAGGTGCGCGAGAACGGTGAGGTGCTGATCGCGTTGTCGGCCCGCAACCAGCTCGGGGAGGCGACGGCGGAAGGCAGCGCTCTCGTGAAGCTGCCCTGACTGTCCTGTTGAGACAGATCCGGCGGGCGGGGCTCACGCGCCGCCCGCCGGAACCGTCAGTCGACCTCGGCCGCCACGGGTTCCGCGACCGTCCTCTTGCGCCGGGCCGATTCGGTCACCAGGAACACCGAGCCGAACGACACCGCGGCCATCAGCGCGAGGTACAGCGCGATCGCGTTGGCCGTGTGGAACGACGCGTAGAGCGACGTCGCGATGATCGGCGCCAGCGCGCCACCGGCGACCGCGCCGATCTGGTACCCCACGGACACGCCGGAGTAGCGGACACCGGCGCCGAACATCTCGGAGAACAGCGCCGGGCACGGACCGTACGTGAAGCTGAAGATGACCTGCGCGATCACGAGCGCCACCGCGATCAGCGTGGCGGAGCCCGTGTTCACGAGCCAGAACATCGGGAATCCCCACACCGCCAGCAGCAGGGCCCCCGTGAGGAACACCCGCCGGCGCCCGATGCGGTCGGACAGCGCGGCGGCCGCGGGGATCGTCAGGCCGGACGCGACGGCGGAGATCAGCACGCCCGTGAGGATCACGCCGCGCGACACGTGCAGCGCCTGCGTGGCGTAGGACAGGATGTACACGGTGAGCAGGTAGTACGCGCCGCCGTTGATCACAGTCGCGCCGGCGGCGAGCAGGATTTCCTTGGGGTGCGAGCGGAACAGTTCCAGCAACGGTGCCCGCCGGGGTTCTCGCGCGGCCGAGTGGGTTTCCGACGCCCGCGACTGCGCGTAGAGCCCGATGCCGATCAGCACGATGCTGAACAGGAACGGGATCCGCCAGCCCCACGCGAGGAACGCGTCGGGCGACACCGCCGCCGAGAGCACGAGGAACAGCACGTTGGAGACGACCAGCGCGATGGGTACGCCGAGCTGCGCGAAGCTGCCGTAGAACCCGCGTTTGCCCTCCGGCGCGCTTTCGGTCACGAGCAGCACCGCGCCACCCCATTGACCGCCGAGGGCGAGGCCCTGGATCAGCCGCAGCACCACGAGCAGGATCGGGGCGGCGACGCCGAGCGTGGCGTACGAGGGCAGCAGGCCGATCGCGGTGGTCGCGACCCCCATGATCATCATGGCGGTCACCAGCGTCGGCTTGCGGCCGAACTTGTCGCCGAAGTGCCCGAACACAGCCGCGCCGACGGGCCGGATCAGGAAGCCGACCGCGAACGTGCTGAACGCCAGCAGCGTGCCGGCGACGGAATCGACGGACGGGAAGAAGAGCTTGTTGAGAACCAGCGCCGAAGCCGACGCGTAGATGAAGAAGTCGTACCACTCGATGGCCGAGCCCGCGACGCTGACGAGCACGTTCTTTCTCATCTGCCGGGCCGGTGGGGACAGCTGACTCATGGGCGAACTCCGTTGTTCGGTGGGGAGGGGGAGGGGACTGGGACGGAGAGCTAGCGCGCGGCGAGCACCGAGGCGACCGCGCGGTCGTGTTCGATCAGGTCGACCAGGCCCTGCAGCACGGCGGTGAGGATCGGCAGCGACGGGGAACCCGCCGGCAGTTCACCCTCGCCGAGGGCCTGGTGGGCGTGGGGCAGCACGAACTCGGGCTGTCCCACCACGGCGGCGTTCATCTTGTGCAGCACCTGCCGCAGGTTCAGCTGCGCGCGGATCGTGCCCAGCGGGCCCTGCGAAGCGCCGATGATCGCGACGGGTTTGCGCGTCAGCGCCGGCCCGTCGCCGACGGGCCGCGAAAGCCAGTCCAGCGCGTTCTTCAGCACGCCGGGCATGGCGGCGTTGTACTCGGGGGTGGCGATGAGCACGCCGTCGGCCGCGCGGATCCGGCGCCGCAGGTCGGCGACGGTGGGCGGGGCGGGGTGCTCGGCGTCTTCGTTGAACAGCGGGATCGCCGCCAGCTCACCGAACCCGTCGAAGGTCAGCTCGGGCGGCGCGATCCGCGCCACCGACGAAAGCAGCCGCGTGTTGAGGGAGTCCTTGCGCAGGCTTCCGGACAGCGCGAGGATCGTCAGGTCCGACAAGGCTTTTCTCCACTTCAGGGGTGCTCGGGCTCCATCGACCACAGCTCGGGGAACGGCACCTCGGTGACGGTTTCGGCGAGCCAGCCGAGGCCGCTCGTGCCGTAGTAGCCCGGCCGGTGGCCGAAGGACCGGCGCGTGGCGACGAGGTGCAGGTGCTTGTACTCGGCGTAGCCCTCTGCCACGTGCATCAGGGCTTCACCGCAGAACCGCAGGTCGACGAGCTCAGGATCACCGCCGTAGAAGACGGTCGTCCAGGCGCGCGCCACGTCGGGGTGCGGTTCGTGCTGCGCCGCCGGGTCGCGGCCGAGCACGGCGTCCGGAATGGACAGTCCCCGCCGGCCCATGAGCGCGAGGATCTCGTCGTAGACGCTCGGTTCGCGCAGCGTGGTCAGCAGCGACGAATGCTCGTCGGGCATCGACGACACGGGCTCGGCGAGCTCGGGCGGCCGGATGCCGAGCAGGAACACCAGCTCCCGGTACTTCCACGACTGCAGCGACGACGACTTGCCGTGCGTCGAGCCGAGCCCGGCCTTGATCGGCAGGAAGTCGCCGACCGTCATCCACTCCAGCGACTTCCACGACGCGTTGAGGCCGACGAAGTGGTCGGCCGCCCGCCGCAGCGCCGCCGCGGCGTCCGGGGTCTCCCCGGCCCGCAGGTGCTGCGCGGCGAAGCGCAGCTCGGTGGTGATCAGGCAGAAGTACAGCTCCTGCACCTGGCACACGACGAGGAACGACCGCTCGCCCTCGGTGTCGGTGACCGGCTCCTGCAGCGAGTGCAGCACGTCCGCTTTGAGGTACGAGTTGTACGCGCTCATCTCACGTCCTCCAGCGAAAGGAACTTCGCCGCGTTGCCGCCCAGCAGCAGCGCGCGGTCGGCGTCGCTCAGGAACTGCGCCTTGCGCACGACCTGCCCCACCGGCCGTTCCCCGAGCGGGTACGGGTAGTCGCTGCCGAGCAGCACGTTCTCCACGCCGAGCACGTCCACGAGCAGCCTCAAGGCCGACGGTTCGAACACCACGGAGTCGACGGCGAAGCGCCCGACGTAGCTCGACGGCGGTTTCACCGAGCCGCCGATCACGTCGTGCCGCTCGTGCCAGGCGTTTTCGAGGCGGCCGAGCCAGAACGCGAACGAGCCGCCGCCGTGCGCGAAGCAGATCTTCAGCGATTCCGGCACCCGGTCGAACACGCCGCCGAGGATCAGGGCCAGCACGGACAGGTGCGTTTCGGCGGGCATGCCGGTGAGCCACTGCGCCATCCAGCGATTGAGCCGCGGCGAGCTCGGCATGTCCCACGGGTGCACGAACACCGGCGCCCCGCGCTCGGCGCAGTGCTGCAGGAACGTGACGATGCCGGCGTCGTCGAGGTCGCGATCGCCCACGTGGTTGCCGATCTCGACCCCGCGGTGGCCCGCGGCCAGACAGCGGTCCAGCTCCTCGCACGCCAGGTCCGGGTCCTGCAGCGGCACCTGGCAGAACGGCACGAGCCGCCCGTTCGCCGGTGCGCAGATCTCGAGTGCCAGGTCGTTGAAGACCTTGGCGATCCGCACGCCCTCGGCGGGGGTGCGGTCGTAGGAGAAGAACACCGGGGTCGGTGAGACGACCTGCACGTCGACCCCGTCCTCGGCCATCTCGCGCAGCCGGAAGTCCGCGTCCCAGCAGTTGGCGAGGATGCGGCGGAACTCCCGCGAGCCGACCATGATCGTGGCCTCGCGCTCGTTCTCCACGCGCAGCCACGGCGCCGTGCCGTCGTCGGCCAGCTGCGGCCACCCCTGCGGGACGTAGTGGGTGTGGACGTCGATGATCGGGGTCATCGGGCGGACTTCCCCGGGTGGACGGTGCCGCAGTTCGCGCACTTGCGCACCGACTCGTCGGCGTAGAACTGTTCGAACACCGGCGGCAGGTCGCTCACGATGTCGCGCACTTGCAGCTCGACCTCGTGCACCAGCGACTCGCAGTTGAGGCAGTACCACTGGAACTTCTCGCGCGTACCCTCTTCTCGGATCCGCTCGATCACGATGCCGATCGACCCGGCCTCCGGGCGCTGCGGCGAATGCGGCACGTTGCCGGGCAGCAGCCACATGTCGCCTTCCCGGATGTGGACGGTCTGCTGTCCGTCGTCGGTCATGACGTTGACGTGCATGTCGCCCTTGACCTGGTAGAACCACTCTTCGTAGGGATCCACGTGGAAATCGGTGCGCTGGTTGGGCCCGCCGACGACCTGCACGATGAAATCGCCCGTGCGTTCCCACATCTGCTTGTTGTTCACCGGCGGCTTGAGCAGGTGCTGGTGTTCCTCGACCCACTTCGAGAACGAGAAGACGGGGTTGATGTCGGTCACGGTGATCAGTTCCTTTCGCTCGGCGCGTAGGCGACGGCCTGGATTTCGATGAGCAGGTGCGGGTGCGGCAACTGGTGCACGGCGACGGTCGTGCGCGCCGGGCCGGTTTCGTCGAAGTAGCGGCCGTAGACCTCGTTGTAACCGCCGAAGTCGTTCATGTTCACGAGGTAGCTGGTGACCTGGACGACGTCGGCCAGGCTCGCGCCGACGGAGGCGAGGATGCCGGAGATGTTCTCCAGGACAGCCGCGGTCTGCGCGCGGATGTCGAGCGTCGTGGTACCGAACTCGTCGGCCTCGGCGCCGGCGAACGTGTTGTCCGGCCGGCGGCTGCTGGTGCCGGAGACGAACACGAAGTCACCGGCGCGCTTCACGTGCGGGTAGCGGCCGCGCGGGGTCGCTTTCCCTTCGACGGTCTTGGCTTGGGTCATCACTGTCCTCCTGGGCCGGGTGTCACCGAGAAGCGCGCCCGGCCGAGGCCGGACACGGTGGCGCTCACGTGCGTGCCCGCCCGCAGCGCGACGGCGGGGGTCGCGGCACCGGCGAGCAGCACGGTTCCCGCGGGCATCGGGAGCCCGTACCGGCGGGCCAGCCGGACGGCCGCGGGGATCGCGCGCAGCGGGTCGCCGAGGATCGCCGCGGTGGAGCCCGCGCCGGCGAGGCGACCGTCCACTTCGAGCAGCACGCCGCGGTTGTCGAGCCCCGCGTCGAGTGGCCGCCACGGCCCGAGCACCACGGCGGCGGCCGACGTGTTGTCCGCGACGACGTCGGCGAGGGAGAACTTGAAATCGCGGTACCTCGAGTCGATCACCTCGATCGCGGGGGCGACGGCCTCGACCACCGGCCCGTCGCCGGTGTCCTCGCCCAGCCGGAACGCGACCTCGGGCTCGCAGCGCGGGTGGATGAACGCGCGGAGGTCCAGCTCGCCGCCGTCGACGAGCACCATGCCGGAGGTGAGCCTGCCGATGATCACGTCGGAGACGCCCATCTGCGCGGCCTTGGTCTTGCTGGTGAACCCCAGCTTCACGCCGTATTCGCGTTCGCCGCGGGCCAGCCGCCGGCCGGCGAGCTCCCGCTGCACGGCGTAGGCCTCGTCGAGCGACAGGTCGTAGCCCACCGACAGCTGGGCGCACGGAGTGCGGGTGGTGGCGGCTTCGTCGAGCCGCGTGGCGAAGTCCTCGATCATGCCGGCGCCGCCTCGCGGTTCGCCACCAGGTCGAGCGCGACGTCGACGAGCATGTCCTCCTGGCCGCCGACGAGCCCGCGCAGCCCGGCTTCCAGCAGGATCGCCCGCACGTCGAGCCCGTAGCGGGCGGCGGCGCGTTCGGCGTGCAGCAGGAAGCTGGAGTAGACGCCGGCGTAACCGAGCGTCAGCGTTTCGCGGTCCACGCGCACGGGCCGGGTCTGAAGTGGACGGACGAGGTCCTCGGCCGCGTCCTGCAGCGCGAACAGGTCGCAGCCGTGGTCCCACGCCAGCAGGTCCGCGACGGCGATGAACGCCTCGATCGGCGTGTTCCCCGCGCCGGCGCCCTGCCCGGCGAGGGACGCGTCGACCCGGTACGCGCCGTGCTCGACGGCGGTGACGCTGTTGGCCACGGACAACGAGAGGTTCTCGTGCGCGTGGATGCCGATCTGCGTGCCGGGGTCGAGGACCTCGCGGTAGGCGTCGATCCGGGCGGCGACGTCGCGCATGGTCAGCCGGCCACCGGAGTCGGTGACGTACACGCAGTGCGCGCCGGCCTGTTCCATGATCTTCGCCTGGCCCGCCAGGCCCTCCGGCGAGTTCAGGTGACTGAGCATGAGGAACCCGGCCACGTCCATGCCGTGGTCGCGGGCCCACGCGAGGTGCTGGATCGCGATGTCGGCTTCGGTGCAGTGCGTGGCGACGCGCACGCTGGTGACACCGAGGTCACGGGCGGCTTTGAGGTCGTCGATCGTGCCGACGCCGGGGAGCAGCAGCGTGGTCAGCGTGGCTCGTTCGACGGCCCCGGCCGCGGCGGCGATCCACGCGGCGTCGGTGGCGGCGCCGTGGCCGTAGTTCACGCTGGAGCCGGCGAGGCCGTCGCCGTGCGCGACCTCGATGGCCGCGACGCCCGCTTGGTCGAGCGCGGCCGCGATCGTGGCGACCTGGTCGACGGAGTAGCGGTGCCCGATGGCGTGCATGCCGTCCCGCAGGGTCACGTCCTGGATGTACAGCTTGCCGGTCATCGAACCGCTCCTCCGGTCGGCACGCGCACGAGGCGCTCGGCGGTCCGCAGCGCGGCGGACGTCATGATGTCGAGGTTCCCGGCGAACTCCGGCAGGTAGTGGCCGGCGCCGGAAACCTCCAGGAACACGGCGATCTTGACGCCGCGGAACGCGCGCCCGAGCGAAGGCAGGAACGGCTCGTCGACGCGGTCGAACTGCACGCGCTGCTTGAGCCGGTAGCCCGGCACATAGGCGTGGACCCGGGCGACCATCTCTTCGACCGCCGCGCTCACGGCGCCTTCGTCCACTTCGGACTCATCGGCCAGGCAGAACACCGTGTCCCGCATGGTGATCGGCGGATCGGCGGGGTTGAGCACGATGATCGCCTTGCCGCGGCCGGCGCCGCCGACCGTTTCGAGCGCCCGCGCGGTGGTCTCGGTGAACTCGTCGATGTTCGCCCGGGTGCCCGGGCCGGCCGAGCGCGCGGAGATCGTCGCCACGATCTCCGCGTAGGCCACCGGGGTCACCGAAGACACCGCGGCGACGATCGGCGTGGTGGCCTGGCCCCCGCAGGTGACCATGTTGACGTTCGGCGCGCCCAGGTGCTCGTCGAGGTTGACCGTCGGCACCACGTACGGCCCGATCGCCGCCGGCGTCAGGTCCACGAGCTGGATGCCGTGGGCGCTCAGGATTTCGTTGTTGTGCCGGTGCGCACCAGCCGACGTGGCGTCGAAAACCAGCCGGACGTCCGCGAACTCGGGCAGCTCGACGAGCCCGCCGACACCTTCGTGCGACGTCGCGACCCCGAGCCGGCGCGCCCGCGCGAGCCCGTCGGAGGCGGCGTCGATGCCGGCCATCGCGACGACTTCGAGCTCGGCCGAGAGCCGTTTGACCTTGATCATCAGGTCGGTACCGATGTTGCCCGACCCGATGATCGCCACCGGGGTGCTCATGCGCGTTTCCCTCCGTCCGGTCCGCCGGTGAAGTTCACCCGGACCTCTCCGATGTCTTCGAACCGCGCGAGGTAGCTCCCGGGTGCCGTCACCGGCACCATCGGTCCCCACGCGCCGGCCAGGACCACTTCGCCCGCCCGCAGCGGCGCCCCGCGGCGCGCGACCTCCCCGGCGAGCCACGCGACCGCGACCGCGGGCGAGCCGAGGCAGGCGGCGCCGACCCCGGTCGACACGGGCTCACCGCCGTGTTCCAGCACCAGGCCCAGCCCCGCGAGGTCGGCTTCGGCCGGCTCGCGCGGGCGGGTGCCGAGCACGAGCGCGCCGCTGGAGGCGTTGTCCGCCACCGTGTCCGTGATCCGGATGTCCCAGCCGGCCACGCGCGAATCGACGACCTCGATGGCCGGCAGCACGAAGTCCGTGGCGCGCAGCACGTCGACCACGGTCGCGCTCCCGGGCAGGTCGGCACCGAGGACGAAAGCGACTTCGCCTTCGACGCGGGGCTGCAAGAAGCGCTCCAGCGGCACGTCGGCGCGATCGCCGTAGACCATGTCGTCCAGCAGCACCCCGAAATCGGGCCGGTCGACGCCGAGCTGGCGCTGCACGGCAACCGAGGTGAGGCCGATCTTGCGGCCGACGATCCGGCGGCCGCTCGCGACCTTGGCCTCGATGATCCGGCGCTGCACCTCGTAGGCGGCGTCGAGGTCGTCCTCGCCGATGAGGTCGCGCACCGGCTGCACCGGCGTGCGGTCACGCTCGGCCCGGTTCAGGCGGGAGACCGCGGTGTCGATGGCCGCGTCGACCCGGGCGTTCACAGTGCCACGCACACGTTCGTCGGCTGCGTGTAGAAGTGCAGCGAGTGCCCGCCGCCTTCGCGGCCGATGCCGGAAAGCCCGTTGCCGCCGAACGGAGAGCGCAGGTCTCGCAGGTACCACGTGTTGACCCACGACATGCCCACGCGCAGTGCGCCCGCGACGCGGTGGCCGCGGTCGAGGTTCGTGGTCCACACGGCGCCGGCGAGACCGTAATCGGTGTCGTTGGCCAGCCGGATCGCCTCGTCCTCGGTGTCGAACGGCACGAGTGCGGCGACCGGGCCGAAGATCTCCTCCCGCAGCGTGCGATCGGTGTTGCCGAGGCCCGTCCACAGCGCCGGGCGCACCCAGGCGCCGCCTTCGAACTCCTCGCCGAGGTCCGGGATCCCGCCGCCCGCGAGGAGTTTCGCGCCTTCCTGCTCGGCGAGTTCGTAGTAGGACAGCACTTTCTGCCGGTGCTGGCGCGAGATCAGCGGGCCCGTCGTGGTCTCGGGGTCGTCGGGGCGGCCGAAGCGCAGGGCGTCAGCGCGTTCGGCGAGCCCGGCGGCGACCTCGTCGAACACGCCGCGCTGCACGTAGATCCGTTCGGTGCACAGGCAGATCTGGCCGGTGTTGGTGAACGTCGAACGGGCGAGGCCGTCGACGGTCTTGCTGAGGTCGGCGTCGTCGAACACCACGGCCGCGTTCTTGCCGCCGAGCTCGAACGAAACGGGCAGCACCCGCGGCGCGACGGCCTGCATGATCGCCGAACCGGTGCGGGATTCGCCGGTGAAGGTGACGCCGTCGATGCCCGGGTGCGTCGTGAGGAACTCGCCGGCCGAGCCGGGGCCGAAGCCGTGGACGACGTTGTAGGCGCCGTCGGGGGTGCCGGCTTCGGTGATGATCTCGGCCAGCAGGGTCGCGCTCGACGGCGTCTCCTCCGACGGCTTCACCACCACGGCGTTGCCCGCGGCCAGCGCCGGCGCGACCTTCCACGTGAGCAGCAGCAGCGGCAGGTTCCACGGCACGATCACCGCGACCACACCCAGCGGCTTGCGCAGCGCGTAGTTCAGCGCGCGCCCGGCCGGGGTTTCGGTGAGGAACGAGTCGAGCCCGGCCGAGGCGATCGTGTCGGCCGCGGCGCGGAAGTTCGCGGCGGCGCGCGACACGTCGAGGCGGCGAGCCAGGTCGAGCGGTTTGCCGGTGTCGGCGACCTCGGCGGCGAGCAGGTCGTCGAAGCGCTCGTCGATGCGGTCGGCGATCCGGCGCAGCACCACCACGCGCTCGGCGGCCGAGGCCCGGCCCCACGCGCCGTCCAGGGCGGCGCGGGCGGCGCGCACCGCGCGGTCGACCACCCCCTGGTCGGCTTCCTCGACGCGGGTGACCAGCGTCCCGTCGACGGGGCTGACCTTGTCGAACAGGTCGCCGCCGCTGTCGGTGAACCGACCGCCTGCGAAGCTCTTGAGCACCGTCATGTCCGCCTTCCCGCTCCCTCGATTCGCTCTGTGCTCATGGTCGCCACCTCCAGCTATGCCTGACAAATACCAAAGGCTTAAGTTGATATGCGCAAATGGCTATAGTGCGGGGACAGGAGGCTGAGCGATGGCACCCCACGAGCTCCCGCGGCTGCTCGACGGCCGGATGAAGTTCCGCCACCTCGTGCTGCTCGACGCGATCTCGCGCCGCGGCACGATCGTCGGCGCGGCCGCCGAGCTGCACGTGACGCAACCGGTGGCGACCCGCGGCCTGCGCGAGCTGGAGGAGATCCTCGAGGTCGAGCTGTTCGAGCGCGGCCCGCGGGGCCTGACGCCGACCGTGTACGGCGAGGCCTTCACCGAACACGCGCGGGCGATCCTGGCGCAGGCCCGCCAGGCGGCCCGGCACGTCGTGGAGCTGGCGGGCGCCGAGCGCGGCACGGTGGTCGTCGGCACCCACCTGTTCGGGTCGAACGTGCTGCTGCCGCGGGCGATCGCCGCGTTGAAGGCCGAACGCCCGAACCTGACCGTGGCCGTGCGCGACGGGACCCCGGAGTCGCTGCTCGTGGAGCTCGCGGCGGGCCGGCTCGACCTGATCGTCGGCCGGCTCACGCAGATCTCCGACGAGGGGTTCCTGCGGCAGAAGCTGTACGACGAATCGGTGGTCCTGGTCGTGCGCGCGGACCACCCGCTGGCGGGCGCCAAGACCGTGGACCTCGCGACCCTGGCCGGCTACCCGTGGATCCTGCCCGGGCCCGAGACGGCGCTGCGGCGTGAGCTCGAGGAACTGTTCCACAGCAACGACGTGCTGCTGCCCGCGAACCGCGTGGAGGCCACGTCGTTCCTGACCGTGCGCCAGCTGCTGCGCGACACCGACGTGGTGGCCGCGCTGCCGCGCCTGATCACCGAAGAGGACCCCGGCATCGTGCGACTGCCGCTGTCGCTCGAACCGATCGGCCACAGCGTCGGCCTGACCCTGCCCGCGGCGCGCACGCCGACCCCGTCCGCGAGCGCGCTCATCGACAAGCTCGTGGCCGAGGCCGGCGAGGTGAACCGGCGCCTCGGCCCCGGTTAGCTCCGGCCCGGCCGGGCGAGCTCGTCACCCAGGTCGTGGTAATGCGATTTGTGCCAGACGAGCGGCAGCAGGTCCTCCCGCGGCGTCGACCCGTAGTCGAGGGATTCGCCGACGAAGATGGTGTGGTCACCGCCGTCGTAGGCGGCCCACTTGCGGCACACGAACCACGCCAGCGCGCCGGCCACGGTGGGGCACCCGTGCTGCCAGTCCATGTCCACGTCGAGCGCCACGCTCCACGGCTGCCGCGCGTAGAAGTCGGCCACGGTGCCCTGGTCCTGGCCGAGGATGCTGAGGCCGAAGTGGCCGTCGGTGCCGTGCAGCAGCTGGTGCATGCGGCCGGGCTTGTTCACGCTCACCGCGCACAGCGGCGGATCGAGCGACACGGACGCGAAGGAGCTCGCGGTCATCCCGTGCACCCCACCCGCCCCGTCGGCGACCGTCACCACGGACACCCCGCTGGGGAAGTGGCGCAGCGCCTTGCGGAACCGGAGCGCGTGCGGATCAGTGGGCGCGTACGTGCTGCGTGGTGTCCCCACGGACGTCCTCCTCGACTCCCGCCACCCTCGACCAGCGGCGATGTCCGTCCATCGTCGCCTCCCCCGCCATGCCCGTCCAATGCCGATCCGCACCCCGGCCATGCCCGGACTGTCATACGGTGGGAGCTGTGGGGGACCCTCGCCTGCTCGTGCTGCGCGGCCCGTCCGGCGCCGGCAAGACCACGACCGCACGCATCCTGCGCACTCGCTGGGGCCGGGGCACGGCGCTGATCCAGCAGGACGTGGTCCGGCGCGAGATCCTCTGGGAACACGACGTCCCCGGCGGAGTCACCCCAGGACTCCTCGACGCGATGTGCCGCCACACGCTCGCCGCCGGCTGCCACGTGATCCTCGAAGGCATCCTCCACGAGAGCCGCTACGGCGCGACGCTGCGCCGCCTCGTGGCTGATCACCGCGGACCTTCGCTGGTGTGCTTCCTCGACATCCCGTTCCCCGACACCGTGCGCCGCCACGCGACGCGGCCGCAGTCGGCCGAGTTCACGCCGGCGGACATGCTGGGCTGGTACGTGCCCGACGACCGCCTTCGAGTGCCGGGCGAGGTGGTGCTGGGGCCGGACCTGTCGCCGGCCGACACGGTGGCGCGGCTCGACTCCGCGTTCCCCGGGCCGGCCGGTTGATCGGCCCCCACCCTCGGGGCGGTGCGCGCCACCGCCCCGAGCGTGGGGGCCGCGGTCAGGCCGGCGGGGCGTCGCCGGCTGTCACCTCCGCGGCGGGGCGCACGGGGACCCGGGCGGTCCGGTTGCGGCGCCACAAGGCGAAGGCACACCCCATCGCCACCAGTGCCGGGATCGTGGCGAGGAGCAGGATGGTGCCGGCCGGGACGGTGAGGGCCAGGAGCAAACCGGCGGCTGCCGGGCCGGCGACGGAGCCGAGGCGGCCCAGTGCGGCCGACCAGCCGACGCCGGTGGTGCGGGCGTCGGGGTCGTACAGGGCGACGGCGAGGGCCGTCTGGCCGATGTGGCCCGCGATGATGCCGACGCCGGCGACCGTGAGCACGACCAGCAGCAGCGCGCCGGACAGGTGAGCCGAGCCGGCGATGACCATGAAGACCACGCCCAGGGCGGGCAGCGCGACGAGGGCGCGCGTGATGCCGATCCGGGCGGCGACGGGCATGAGCACCAGGCCGCCGACGATGCCGCCCAGGCTGACGAACGCGAGGCCCAAAGGCGCTTGCGTGCGGGAGAACCCGTAGCTCGTCAGCAGCGTCGGCGCCCACGAGATGAGCGTGTACGACGAGGCGAACACCAGGAACGAGTACGCCCACAGCAACCCGGTGTTCACCCGCAACGCGGACCCGAACAGCCGCTGCACCGAAGCCGCGCGCGGGGAAACGGCGACAGCGACCGCAGGCGGCAGCCCTGCGAGCATCGCCGCGAACACGACTGCCGTCGCGGCGCCGGCGAGCCAGAAGACGCCCGTCGGGCCGAGGGCGGTGATCAGCTTGCCGCCGAAGAAGCCGCCCAGGGTGGCGCCCGCCGCGAGGCCCAGGGTGACCGCGACGGACACCCGCGAGCGGTACACCGGCGAGAAGTGCTCGACCGCGAACGACACCGCGGCGGGCAGCACCGCGCCGAGACCGAGGCCCGACACCAGACGCATCACCGCCAGCAGTGCCAGGGAGTGCGAGGGCAGCACCACCGCCGTCAGCACCGTGCCGGCCGCGAACACGCCGACGCCCGTCAGCAGCACGGGCCGCCGGCCGAAGCGGGCGCACAGCCGGCCGGCCGCGAGGTACCCGACGACCGTGCCGACGTTCGTGGCCACGATCGCGAGCGTGAACGCCGCGGCCGTCGCGTGCCACTCGTGCGCCAGCGACGGGATGGAAAACGACAGCGCGGCCGTGTCGAACCCGTCGACGAGGACCGCGAGGAAGGACAGGACCAGAGCTCTGAACCGCACAGCTTGCCTCCGAAAGACCAAGCCCCCCGCGAACCCCTACGAAAAGTCGTTACCCCACAACGGTTCCGGCACCTCGGCGCCGAACGCGCCGTCCCAGCCGTTGCGCCGCGCCACCTCGTGCACCGGCCGCCGCTTCGCCGCGATCCCCCAGCGGCCGAGCGGGTAGCCGAACGCCAGCATCGCGCCGAGGCTCCAGCCCTCGTCCGGTGGCACGCCCAGCAGTTCGGCCACAGTGGACTCTTCGAACCGCAGCAACGTGCTCAGCACGCCGCCGATGCCCTCGGCGCGCGCGGCGAGCATCGCGCTCCACACCGCCGGGAACACGTTGGCGCCGTAGTGCGCTTCGGCGGTGTACAGGAAGACCAGCAACGGAGTTTCCGCGAAGTGCTCCCCGAAGTAGTCGCCGGAGCGCTTGATCTGCGACCGCATGGTTTCCCACCACTCGTCGCGATCCTCGTACTTCACCACACCGAGCCGGCCCGCCACGATGTCGGCGTACTCGCGCTCGCGGCAGCGCGCGTAGACGTCGGCCAGCTTGGCCTTCAGCCCCGGGTCGTCGACGACCACGAACCGCCACGGCTGCGTGTTGCCGCCGTTGGGCGCGCGGATCGCGGCGTCGAGGATGCGGCACTGGCTCGCCATCGAGATCGGATCGGGCTTCATCCGCCGCATGACCCGCGTGGTGTAGAGCGCTTCGTAGACGTCCACTGCTCACCGAACTCTCATAGTCGAACTCGAATCGAGTTTGAATATTGAGGTCGGAAGACGCCCGTGTCAAGCACTCCAGCTGTGTAAACTCGCCTCGTGACCGCCGGGCAGCAGCCGTGGCAGCAGCTGCTGCCCCCTCAGGAACGCGGGCGAGCGCGCCGCGCGAAGATCGTCGAAGCGGCCACGAAGCTCATCGACGAACACGGTCCGCACAGCCCCGAGGTCACGCTGCGCGCGATCGCCGACGGCGCGGGCACGTCGGCGGCCACGATCTACCACTACTTCCCCGACGTCGACTCCGTGATCGCCGCCGTCGCCGCGCAGTACATGGAGAACCTCATCGCGGCCGTCGAACGCGTGCACGGCAAGCACCACGAGTCGTTCCACGACCTGCTCGACGCCAACATCACCTCGTACCGCAAGCACTTCGCGAAGTGGCCGGGACTGCGCGAGCTGTGGTTCGACCGGCGCGCGTCGGACAACGTGGTCCTCATCCACGCCCACTACCGCGAAACGCTCACCGAGCTGTGGCGGCAGAAGGCGACGGAGTTCAAGGGCGAGCCGGTCGACGCGATGACTTGCCGGATCGCGATCGAGATGGTCGGCGCGCTGTGGGATTTCGCGTTCAGCCTCGACCCGCGCGGCGACGAGCGGGTCGTGGCCGAGATCCGCGAACTCGCCCACGACTACTACCGCCGCCGCGTCGGGATCTGAGCTCAGGCCACCTCACCAGGTGTCGCTGACGACCCACCAGCGGACACCGTCGAACATCAGCGAAGCCTGGGATTCACCCTGTTCCACGGGCTTTCCGCCGGGTGTCGTCGACGCGATGCCGGCGTAGTGCACGATCCCGAGCTCGCCGCCCTTCTTGGCGACCGTCGACACGTCGATGATCTTCGTGACGTACTCGTACCACCCGGACTGGTCGTGCACGTCCTGGACAGCCTTCAGGAAGTCGGCGAGCGAGTTGTTGCCGATCGTCGTCGCACCGGCGTCGGTCTGCCCCAGCGACATGAACACGGCGTTGGGCACGACGAGCGAGCGCAGCCGATCGCTGTTCCACTTCCCCTGGGGACCGTTCAGCGATTCGTGCAGCGCGGTGACGATCGCCCGGGGTGAGGACACATCGGACGGACGCGGCTTCGGGACCAGGCGCGCCAGCTCGGCGTGCGAGTGGGTCCACGACGCGTACACCGAGCCGGGCGGCGGTACGGGAACGTCCGGCGGCTGGGGGCCGGGGGCGGACGTGGCCGCGCCGGCCGTCCCGGCCGCGAACGCCAAGCCCAGGACGGCCGTCAACGCCACCCGCCACACCGTTTTCCGGTTCACTGAGTGCATTCCCATGCCTGCGACGATGGCAGGCCGGCCGGTCCGGACCACACCCCTGGACGGGGCGACGGGGAGGTTCAGGAACGCGGCGTGCCCCTCCGGTGCCGGACAGCCCTAGCTCTCTGGGGCCAGCACCACGTCGAACCGCACTCGGCTCCACGTCGAGTCGCCGAGGTCGCGCCCGTCGGGCGCCGGCGTGCCCGCGGGCTGCTGCTCGAACGGCAGCACCAGCGACTCCCGCACGGCGAACACGACGTCGGACAGGTCGTCGCCCTGTACGAAGATGTGCGTGACGAGCCGCCGGTGGCCCTCGTGGGTGACCATGAAGTGCAGGTGCGCGGCCCGCCACGGCGACCGGCCGGCGGCTTCGAGCAGGCGGCCGACGGGACCGTCGGTGGGCAGCGGGTAGCGCGTCGGCGTGAGCGCCCAGAACCGGTAGTTCCCGTGCTCGTCGGCGAAGACGTGGGCGCGCCCGGCGACGCGGCCGTCGGTGTACTGCACGTCGTAGTAGCCGTCCTCGTCGTTCTCCCACACCTCGAGCCGCGCGCCCGGCAGCGGCTTGCCGTCGGTGTCGGTGACCGTGCCCTCGACCCAGCACGGCTGCCCGTGCGCGCCGGCCGCGATGTCGCCGCCGTTGGGGACTTCGGGCGAACCCTCGTGGTAGAAGGGCCCGAACACGGTGGCCTCGGTCGCGTTCCCGAAGAGCTGGTTGCTCACGGCGACGGTCTGCATCGAAACGCCCAGCACGTCGGAGAGCATGATGAACTCCTGGCGCCGGTCGTCGGTGATGTGACCCGTCTGCGTCAGGAACTCGATCGCCGTGTTCCACTCCTGCTCGGTCAGCCGCGTCTCCCGCACGATCGCGTGCAGGTGGCGCACGACCGAGGTCAGCACCTCGCGCAACCGGGCGCTCGGCGCGCCCGCGAACGACGCCACGACCTCCTCGACCAGGCCTTCTTCGAGCCCGGTCTGGCCGGGCGAAACCGCTCCACTCATCAGGTGTCCTCTCTCCGGTGACCGGACGCCAGCTTCGCGGCGGCGCCAGGCGCGCGCCGGTGGGGCGGCCGGGCCGGGCAAGGGGACGGCCGACGCGGTCAAGCGGAGCGGATCGCCGAGGGTGGCACGCCGTAGTGCTCGCGGAACGCGCGGGTGAAGTGGGCGTGGGAGGCGAACCCGCACGCGTGCGCGACGCGGGCGATCGGTGCCGCCGGATCCGCCGTGAGCCGCTCGTGGGCCGAACGCAGGCGCCGCTCCCGGATCACCCGGCCCACGCCGCCCTGGCTGAACACGCGCGTGAGCTGGCGATTGCTGAGCCCCACGGCGGAGGCGACCGACGACGTCGTGAGCCCGCGGTCGCCGAGGTGGGCGTCGATGTGCGCCAGCACGCGGCGGCGGTGTTCCGCGGCCAGCGGGTGGCGCTCTCCCTCGGCCAGCTCGGTCAGCAGCGCGCGGATCCGCGCCTCCGTGCCGGGCCCGGTGTGCGGCGGTGCGGCCAGCAGATCACGCAACAGGCGCGCCAGCTCCGCGGCCGGGCTGCCGGTGGAGTCGGCGAGGGAGAACCGGCGCGTGGCCGGCGTCGACGGCGCCGGGCCTCCGGTCAGCTCCTCGTACGTGGGCTTCGGGACCATCAGCACGTACTCGCGCAGACCCCGGGCGAACCCGCGCAGGAACGGGTGGTCGAGGTCGCACACCAGCAGCGTGCCCGGGTGCTGCAGCCGGATCCCGTTGTCGTGGTAGAAGAACGCCTCGCCGAACAGCGTGAAGTACAGCGCCACCCGGCCGCTCTCGTCGCGCCGGATCAGCCGCCGGTCGCGCTCCACGACGTGCGCCGTCGCGGTGATGTTCGCGATCTTGAACTCCCCGACGCGAAGCGAGGTCTCCCAGCCCTCGAACGACCCTTGCGTGAGGGTCCGACAGGCCAGCCGCACCAGCGTCTCCTCGTTGTGCTGCTCCCACAACGCGAACCGGCGCGCTTCCCCCAGCCCGCAGGTCGTGAAGGTGCGATAGGGATAGGGCTCCACGCGGTGACGGTAGATCAGGTTTCCCCGCGGAACCAGCGGTTCCCGTGCCAATCACCGAAACGATCGTGCCGCGCAACGCGTTCGGGCAACCCCCGGATCATCCTCACGATCGATGTCCGGCCACTCAGGACGGTGGTTGATTCTCCCCACCACAGCGCACACGAGGGGACTTTTCCGTGGACACCCCTACGAAACCCGTGCCGACGGTCCGGCAGCGGATCCAGTCGATCGACACCCATCCGCGCGATCGCGGTGATGGCGATCCTGCTCGGCAACCTCGGGGCGTACTACACCTACACCAGCCCCACCGGCCGGCCGGCGCCCGAAACGTCGGCCGTGGACACGGTGGCGAGCCCTCTCGTCGACCTGCGGTGCCGACCTCGCCGCCACCGGTGTGGCCCTCGCGGACCACTACGCCGGCGCGGGGATCGGCCAGGTTTCGTGGCTGGCGACGGGCGTCGCGGTCCAGTCATTTGGCCACACCGCGCTCGGGTGCTGGGCGCTGCTCTTGCTGCTGTGCGTGCCGATCTGGGTGGCGCAGCTGGTGTTCAGCCTGTGGCTCTCGCGCTTCGCCGGCTGCCCGCCGGGCGGGTGCGCTGACGCGGCGAGGCCCGGTCCGCGCTGTGCGGACCGGGCCCGTTCGCCGCGATCAGGCAGGCGCGCCGGCGCCCGCGAGGACCTGCAGGGCCTCCTTGCCCTGCTGCCGGAGGGCGGGCAGCAGCGGCCGCACGGGCTCGGGCAGCCCGGAGAGCACGACGTCGACCTCCTCGGGAGTGCCGACCTGGTCGAAGAAGCCGACCATCAGGTGCGGCGCGATCGGCGGGGCCGTCGCGATCACGTGCTGCGAGAACTTCGCCCACGTCTCTGCGGGCAGGTGCTCGCGCAGGGCCGGGAACAGCACCGGTTCCTCGTGCTCCAGGTGCTGGTGGATGAGGTCGCGGACCGCGGCGGCCCCTTCGCGCAGCGCGGCGCGGTCGTCGTCGCTCTCGAGCGGCACGGCGGCCAGTGCGTCGAGCTTGCGGTCGAGCTCGTCGTGCTCGTCGCCGAGGTCCACGAGGCCCTTGCCCGCGTCCGGGGCGACGGCCGTGATCAGCGGCCACAGCTCGTCGTCCTCGGACTCGTGGTGGTGGTGCAGGTTCTGCACGAGGAAATCGCGCAGCTCGGCCAGCGCCGGCAGAGGCACCGCCCGGTCGGCGGCGGCGTCGGTCAGCAGCGTGGTGGCGCGGCGGTGCAGGTCGTGGGTCAGGCGGGTCTCGACGACCGCCACGACGTCAGTCAGGGCTTCGCTCATGGCCTCCACTGTGTTGGGTATAGGGCTCTCCAATCAATCTGATTGCCCCTTCGGACCGCACGTCTGCCCGCTCCGGCACCCGCGCTGACCTGGGTGAACCGTTTCGCCACGGGAGCCGTTGACCACGGTCGGCGGATCCCTCCCGCGCCGCGCACGAGGTGCACGCGATCGGCGTAATCGCGGGACAGGCCCCGGGACAGGAACCTCCCGCGCCGTTGTCCGGGTCCGATCTTGGTCCCTAGCATCGTCGGCACAGCAGCCGACAACGATGTCAGCATCGGGGAACGGAGCCTGCATGTCCGAGCGCACGGGGGAAGCGAAAGTCGGCCGGCGGGGGTTCCTCGCCCTGGCCGGGGCCGGAGCGGCGGGAGCCGCGGGGCTCGCCGCGGCACCACCCGCCTCGGCGGCCGCGCCACCCAGCCCGGCGCCGCGGACCGTCTACACGCTGCCGACGCTCGAATTCTCCGACGAACGCACCCAGCACCTCGTCGGCGCGCGGTACGAAGAC
This sequence comes from Amycolatopsis sp. NPDC051903, assembly GCF_044452505.1. Lineage (NCBI taxonomy): Bacteria > Bacillati > Actinomycetota > Actinomycetes > Pseudonocardiales > Pseudonocardiaceae > Amycolatopsis > Amycolatopsis sp. NPDC051903. Next base: position 164,511 of record NZ_JBITBT010000013.1, read on the forward strand.
GCGCTCACCGACGTCGTCGGCATCAACACCGCCTACGCCGACCCGCCGACCTACGACAAGGCCGGCCTGCTGAGCTACCCGCCGGGCACGTTCGTCCGCGCCGGCGGTGGTTATCCCGCACCGCAGCGCTGGACGCGCGACGCCGCCGTGAACGCGTGGAACGCCGTGAGCCTGCTGGGCCCGCCGGTCGGCCGGAACACGCTGCTGTCCGTTGTGGACGAGGGCCCGATCGTCCAGCAGGACAACCAGTGGTGGGACCAGATCGTGTGGGTGCTCGGCGCGTGGCACCACTACACCGTCACCGGAGACGCGGATTTCCTCGCCACCGCCTACGAAATCGGCGTCGCGACGCTCGCGCAGCGCAAGGCGAAGAGCTTCGACAGCACGCGCGGCCTGTTCAAGGGCCCGAGCTTCATGAACGACGGCATCGCCGGTTATCCCGCGCCGCCGTGGGAGCCGGGCATCCACTCGTCGTTCGTGCTCGACTACCCGCAGTCGGCGGAACTCCTGTGCCTGTCCACGAACTGCCTCTACCACGGCGCTTTTCTGGCGCTGGTGAACATGGCCCGTGCACTGCACAAGGACGGCCGCGCGCACGAGGCCGAAGCCGCGAAACTGCGCACCGCGATCAACTCGCAGTTCTGGCGCGCGGACGCCGGCACGTACGGCTACTTCATCCACGGCACCGGTCCGCTCGCCGGGCAGCTCGACGCGTCGCAGGAAGGAGCGGGCCTGGCGTTCGCGATCCTGCTCGGGGTCGCCGACGACAACCGGGTCGCGTCGGTGCTGCGGAACACGCACTGGGAACCGCACGGGATCGTGAACAGCTACCCCCACTTCGCGCGGTTCAGCGACGAGAAACCCGGGCGGCACAACGTGGTCGTGTGGCCGATGGTGCACTCCTTCTTCGGCCACGCCACCGCGCACGCCCGCCGCCCTGACCTGTTCGGCCGCGCCGTCACCGAGCTCGCTTCGCTCGTCACCGCCACGAAGGGCAACTTCTACGAGATCTACGACAGCAAGACCGGCGCCGTGCAGGGCGGGTGGCAGACCGGTGGCTCGGGCGCCCTCGAGCAGTTCACGTCACAGCCCGACCAGGCGTGGTCCGCGACCGGCTACCTCCGCATGCTCTACTCCGGCCTGTTCGGGCTCACCTTCACCCCGGACGGCCTGCAGTTCGCTCCCTGCCTGCCCGACGGCTGGGGCACGGCGACGCTGCGCGGTCTGTCCTATCGCCACACCACGCTCGACCTCACGCTGCGGGGCTCCGGCACCCGCGTCACGGCGTGCACTGTGGACGGTCACCCCGCTGCGCCGAAGGTCCCGGCGGGGCTGTCGGGCCACCACGAGGTCCGGCTCGCACTCGGGTAGCGGCCACCCTTCGGCGACCTGCGGGCCGAGCCGCGCGCGCAGGTCGTCGGCGACCGGTCGAAGGCAGAAAGGATCCTGGCGGTGGCCCGGCTGCTGCGGCCGTTCGCGGATCACGTGTCCCGCGCGGCGTGGCAGACTGGGCCCACGAGCTACGTCATCACCGAGCTGGACAATTCACTTCCCGTGGAGCTGCAGGAGAACATGGCCACCCGCACGAACGACGTCCGCCTCCTGCCCGCGAGCCATACGCCGCACCCGGCGCGGATGGTCACCGCATGACCGACGTGTTCACCCCGGGGCCGGGGCTGACGGTGTTCAGCCTCCGGCCGCCGGCGGCCCCGGCGGCGCGGTTGCGCGCGGAAGGCGTGTGGCGCGACGGTTCCCCGCTCGACGACCTGGCCCGGTGGCGCGACGAAACGCCGGACGCGCTCGCGCTCGTCGCGCGGTGCGTCGACACCGGGGAGACGACGCGGTTGACCTACCGCGAATACGCGCGACTGGTGTCGGTCTACACCGGGGCGTTGAAGGAGCTCGGCGTCGGGCCGGGCCAGGTCGTGGCGCTGCAGCTGCCGAACGTGTGGCAGGTCAACGTGGTGCTGCTGGCCTGTTTTGCCGTCGGCGCGGTCGTGGCGCCGATCATGCCGACGATCCGGTCGCGTGAGCTGGAACGGGTGCTCGCGCGGGTGGGCGCTTCGGTGTGCGTGACCGCCGACGGTGCCTCGCTGGCCGAACTGGCGCCGCGCCTGCCGCGGCTGCGGCACCGGATCGTGCTGGGGTCGCCCGATTTCGCCGTTTTCGAGCGGGCGCAGCCGATTCCGTTGTCCGAGGCGAAGGTGGATCCGGACCAGGTCAGCCTGGTGCTGTTCACGTCCGGCACCACGGGCGAGCCGAAGGCCGCGCTGCACACGCTCAACACCGAGTACGCCACCGCCGCCGCGCACGTCACCGACGACGAGCCCGGCGTGTTCTCCACGCCGCATTCGCTGACGCACACCGGTGGCATCTTCTTCTGCCTCATGCGCCCGCTGCTCACCGGCGGCTGCGGTGTCGTCGCGGACCGCTGGGATCCGGCGGCCGTCGCGGACCTGCTGGCGGAAACGGGCGTGACGCAATTGCTGATCGCGCCGGTTTTCCTGACCGAGCTGATGCCCCACGTCCGCCGCGGCGCGCTGCAGTTGGTGACGACGCTCGGCACCGCGACGCCGGCTCCGCTCTTCGCGGACGTCGCGCGGGTGCTCGGCCTGCCGCTGCGCACGTGCTGGGGCATGACCGAATCCGGCGGCACCCTCATGCGCGCGGACGACCCGCCGGACTGGGCGCTGCACAGCGTCGGCCGCATTTCCCGCGGCAGCGAACTCGACCTGCGCACGGACCTGCCGGAGATCACCGCCGAGAAACCCGCGCGCCTGTACGTGCGCGGCGCCACCGTCTGCCTCGCGACGGTCGGCCGCGACACCGGCTCCCTCCACGTCCTCGCCGACCACGACGACGGCTGGTACGACACCGGCGACCTCGCGATCCCCGACGGCCGCGGCGGCATCCGCCTCCTGGGCCGCGACGCCGACCGCATCGGCGGCGTCCTCATGATCCCGGCCGCCGACGTCGAATCCGCGCTCCTCGCCCACCCCGCCGTCACCGACGTCGCCCTCGTCGGCTACCCGGACCCCACCGCCGGCGAACTCCCCGCCGCGCTCGTCGTGCCCGGCCCGACCCCACCGACACTGGCCGACCTGCGGGACTTCCTGGCCGGGCTGGGGATGACGGAGTGGTACTGGCCCACCCGGCTGGAGCTGGTGACCGAGCTACCGCGTAACGCTTTTGGCAAGGTCCGCAAAGACCTGCTCGCCCAGCGGCTCGCACAGGAACAAGGGACGGTCTCGTGACTGATCTTGTGGTCGGCGAGACCGGTGGTGCGGGTCAGCTTGTGAGGAGAATGTTGCGCAGGTGCGCGATGCCGGACACCGCGTCGTTCAGCGTGGTGGCGGCGCGGCGGTAGTCGCGCGGGATCTTCGAGCACTTCATCCGGGCCAGGGCGTGTTCGACGCGGACACGGATCTTGCCGCGAGCGGCATCGAGGCCTTCCCGCCAATCTGGCAGATCACCACCGTCACGACGTTCGCCTCAGGGCGTGATCACGGCCGGGTTGCCGTGCCAGCCCGGTCGGCCATCACCCGGCGCCCCACCAGTTCCCGCTCGATCCCAGAGTCGCGGGAGACGGCGCCGCCAACCGGTGATCGCCGTCGGCATCACCGTGCCGTCCACGATCGCGATCGGGCCGATCCGCCGCTTGCGGATCGAGGCCAGTGCCAGCAGCGGCCCGATCCGGCTCATCGTAGGTCGTGAGTCGGTGATTCGTTGGCAGTGCGTCAGAACGTTTCGAGGGCGTGCCGGATGTCGTCGCCGTTGCGCACGACGATCGCGTCGCGCTGGAAGCCGTCGGGCAGGTGCCGGCGCTGAGCCTCCGCTGTCAGCATCGCCGGGCCGTCGGGAGCCAGGATGACGGCGCCGGCCCGGATGGTGAACTCCGCGAGCAGGTCGAGCGGACGCCCTGTGGAGAAGCGTTGGATCATGAAGCTGTGGAAGGTTCCCGCTGTCACGTCGGCGTAGATGTCGGCCTCGCCGCCGTCCGGCGTGCGCACGTGCCAGAAGTGGTGCTCGGAGTCCGCCCGGTCGACGTGCGAGCGGAACACGTCGAAGGCCGACGACGGCATCGGGGCCGCGTCGCCGTCGTCGAAGCCCTGCACGAACAGGTCGTAGCTCATGTCGCGCAGGCTAGCGGCAGCGCTCCGGTCACCCTGAGTCAGTGGTTCGTGGAAAGCCAAGGGGTGTCGCGATGCCCCAAGCTTGAACCCGTCGCGCTCTCCGATGAGGATCGGCCGGTGCGGACCGGGTGGGCGCGGCGCCGCAAGACCGCGCAAGTGCCGGCGTTGCGGTCGCGGATTGTGTTGCACGGCGCGGAAGGCGGGTCGATCGGGGAGGCGGCAACCGCGGTCGGTGGCTCGCGGACCACGGTGTCACTGGAGACGGCAGCCGTGCCCTCCTCGCCCAGCGGCTCAAGGGCGGCTAGAAGAACCACGGCACCGGTTCGTGACCGCGGTCCACGACGTCGCTGAAGCGGCCGCCGAGGAAGCCCAGTGGGGCGCCGTCGCGGGAGCAGACCTTGAGGACCTCGCCGAGGACGACGTCGTGGTCGCCGGCGGTCAGGGTGTGGTGGACGGAGCACTCGAGGTGCACCAGGGCGTCCGGGATGACCGGCACGGCGTGCGAGCCCGTTTTCACCGGCAGGCCCGAGAAGTGGTCTTCGCCGCGGCGGGCGAAGCGCAGGGCGAGTTGTTCCTGGCGCGTGGACAGGACGTTCACCGCGAAGCGGCCCGCCGTGACCACGGCCTCGGTGGTTCGCGCGCCCGTCGTCAGGCAGACGAGCACCAGCGGCGGCGACAGGGACACCGACGTCAGCGAGTTCACCGTCATCCCGTGCGGGACGTCGCCGTCGGTGGTGGTGACCACGGCGACGCCGGTGGCGAAGCGGCCCATGGCGGTCCGCATCGCCACCGCGTCGACGGAACCGGGGCCCGGCGTGCAGTCGGGGGGCATGCTGGTCATGCGCGGTAACGGACCTCGAAGGTGAGCACACCCTCGTCGGTGCGCCAGGGCCCGTGCGGCATGCCCGGCGGACGGCACGCGTACATGCCCTTCGTGAAGGTCTCGCCCAGCGTCAGGTCGGTGAACGAACCCGCCAGGATGTAGACCTCCTCCCAGAAGTCGTGCGCCTGCACGCCCATCGGCGTCGAATCGGCGCCCGGTTCGTAGCGCAGGATGCGCGTGGCCACCCCGTCGTCGTCGGCGAGGACGCGTTCGGTGATCTTCGGGTCGTCGCCCTTGCAGACGGTGAACTCGACGTCCGTGACGGGGAAGAACTCGTGTTCGGGCTTGCTCACGGGGTCTCCTCGGTGTAGCCGGCCAGGAAACGGTCCACTTCGGACAGCGGGCCGTCGAAGCCGTAATTGCGGAACGCGTAACCCTTCACGACGAAGGGCGCGCCCGCGTAGAACAGTTCGTACTGGTGGTGGCGCCCGGCGAATTCGCTGCCCACCGCGTCCCACGCCAGTTTGAACAGCTTCACGCGCTCGGCCGCCGGCGCGCTGGGACTGTAGATGTAGCGGTCGATGTCCGCGCGCGTCTCGGGGCTCGTCATGTCCTCGACGCTCGACGGAACCTGCAGCACCCCGCCGCCGACGAGGTCGCGCAGGATCGCCAGCACCCGCGGGTAGAGCTCCGACTGCATGCCCATCGCGCCGTACAGCGCACGGCTGCCCGGCCGCCAGAACCCCGCGTCGTCCGGCGCGGCGGTGTATTCCGCGGCCAGCACGGCCGATTCGACCAGCGACACGAGACTCGCGAGCTCCCCGAGCTTCTCGACGACCCCGGGGAACTTGTCGACCCCGTTGACCGCCGCGACCTTGCGCGCCAGCCCCGCCAGGAATTGCAGCTTGACCGAAAACCGGATCTGCGCCTGCCAGTTGCCGAGCACGTGGGCGCCCGTCTCGAAGAACTGCCGCCGCACGCCCGCGACGTCGCGGTAGACGAACACGCGCTCCCACGGCACGAACACGTCCTCGAACACCACCAGCGCGTCGGTCTCGTCGAAGCGCGTGGTGAGCGGGTAGTCGTAGTGGCTGGTCGCGGCCGGCGCGTACGGCCGGCGGCAGTAGAGCTTCAGGCCCTCGGTGTCCACGGGCAACGCGAAGCTCAGCGCGAAATCCGTGTCCTCCGGCGTCAGCGGTTTGATGCACGACACGAAGATCTCGTCGGCGACCGCGCCGCCCGTGGCGAGCATCTGCGCGCCGCGCACGACGATGCCGTCGCCCCGTTCCTCGGCGACACCGACCTGCACGAGGTCCCCGTCCCACGCGCTCGCGGTCGTGGCGCGCGACACCTGCGGCGGGATGATCGCGTACGACACGTAGAGGTCCTCGTCGACGACCCGCTTCTGGTACGCCGTCACGTTCGCCGCCCGCTCACCGAACACCTCCGGGTGCGCCGCGAACGCCGCCAGGAACGCCCCGACGTGGTCCGGGCTGCGCCCGACCCAGCCGTGGGTGTGGCGCGCCCAGGCGGTGGCCGCCTCCCGGAACGCGGTCAGCTCCTCGCGGCTGCGCGGCGCCGTGAACAGGCGGTTCACGGCTGCACCGCCCGGCCCGGGCCGCGCGATGCCGGCCTTCGGATCAGCCGCGAGGTCGAACAGCTCCCCGATGGTCTTCGCGATCGGCGCGAACGCGGGATGCCGCGCCACCCCGTCGACCCGCTTACCGTCGAGGTACACCCGGCGGCCGTCGTCGATCGCGGTCAGGTACTCGGAGCCGGTGCGCATCAGGCCCTCCTCAGCTGGGTTTCGTACAGGTGGTTCAGAACGGGCCCGCCGGGCAGGCGCCGCCGGGTGCCGTAGCGGAACTCGCGACCGAGCAGCGCCAGCGTGCCGCAGTAGAGCACTAGGTCACCACCGTCGTCCACACCGGCGGGCAGCCGGCTCACCGTGTCGGTGGGGTGGCGCAACGCCTCGACGCCGCCCTGCTGGTACAGCTCTTCGTCCACCTGGGACTCGGCGAACAGGCGGTCCCAGTCCACAGTGGAGAGTTCGACGACTCGCTCACCGAGCGGCTTCGGGCACGCTGCCTTCGACTGTTCGATGTCCGTGCGCTCCAAGTCGCGGTCGGTGTGGTCCGAGCCGACACCGAGGTAGTAGTGCCCGTCGTGGCGGATCGCCACGGGCTCGACCTCACCGGACGTCGCCGCCGAGCCCACCTCGATCACGGGTGCGGTCGTCAGCAGGTCGGCATCGAGGACGTAGTGGGCCGGCACGGTCGCCGGGCGCGGCACGCCGATCGCCGCGAGCTCGGCGATGTGGTGCTCCACGGCGGCTTCGTCCTTCGCGGTGCACCCCGCGACGGCAGTCCGCTTCGGCTCGATCTGCAGCCGCGCGCCCGTACCCACCACGGTCAGAGAAAGAGACACAGTCCTCCTTTGCAGCGGCCCGGACGGCCGCGACGAGCGCCGGGACAACGGTTCGTGGTCAATCCCGGCCCGCTTCGACGAACTTGCGCGCGGTGAGCTCCGGATTGGTCAGCAGCACCTCGTGGCTGCCCTCCATGCCGACGAGGCGGAACATCACCAGCCGGTTGGACAGGCGCGGGTGCCGGCCCCATTCGCCTTGCGTGATGTCGTTGTCCTCGTACGGCGCGAGGTAGCTGAACGCCTGCGGCACCTTCTCCCAGCCCGTCATGTCGGCCGGGTCGGTGAACGCGCTCCACGGCTGTGGGCGCAGTTCGGCGTAGATCCGCTGGGCTTCCTCGGCCGAGCCGTCGCCGAAGAAGGCGTCGCGCCAGACGGGGAAGGGCAGGACGACGCCGCCGTCGCCGCGTTCGTCGTAGCTCGCCTTCAGCGCGGCCACCAGGTGCGGCGGGATCTCGTCCACGAGCGCCCGGCCGTGCCCGGGCACGAACGCGGCGAAGTACACGAGCCGCCGGATCCGCTCGGGGACCTCGATGGCCACCCGCGAGATCAGGTACCCGCCCCAGCTGTGCCCGACGAGCACCACGTCGGTCAGGTCGTGCTCCCGGAGGTAGGCCACGATGGGCGCCGCGCAGGCCCGCAGGTCGACGTGCTTGTCGTCGTCCGCGCCGAGGCCGCCCGCCGTAGGCGTGTGCACCTCGTGCCCGGCCTCCTCCAGGTGCTTGCGGACGGGGTCCCAGAGTTCACCGAAGTGCCAGGCTCCGTGCACCAGTACGAATCGCATCGGCCGCTCCGTTCCTCACCGCTGAGTTGCGTACGGCCATGCTGCTGTCCGGCCGGGGCAGCGGCTATCGGCGAAACGAGCGCCCGTCATCGGATTCGCGCAGGCACCTCACCGCGCGCCGAGCACGGACGACGGCGTGACCCCGAACCGCGTCCTGAAGTGCGCCGCGAACTCACCCAGGTGGAAGAAACCGCATTCGGCCGCGACCTCCGTGACCGTCGTCTGCCCGGGTTCGCCGGCGCTCAGCAACCGGTGGGCGCGGTCGAGGCGCTGGTCGCGCAGCCACCGGCCGGGCGTGACGTCGAGGTCGCGGCGGAAGCCGGCCTGGACGCTGCGCAGGCTGGTGCCGCAGTGGGCCGCGACGTCGGTCATGGCCACCGGTTCGGCGAGGTGGTCGAGCAGGTACTCCATGGCGCGCCGGACCTGCACGGACGGCACGAGCGCCGGCTCGGGTTCGCCGGGCAGCTGGGCCAGCAGGAACGATTCGATCACCAGCTCACCCAGCTGCTGCCCGACCTCCGGCCGCCCGCCGGGCCCGAGCGTCGGGAGGCTGACGACGCTGTCCAGCAGCCGGTAGAGGAACGGCGGCGGCTCCGGCAGCGAAAGCGCGATGTCGACGGGACCGGACGCGCCGCGGATGCGCCGCGCCGTCGATTCGACCCAGCGCCGGTCCATGCGCAGGATCAGCTGGTCGAACGCGCTGTCGATGTCGAACCGGAACTCGCGGTAGGGCCCGACGATCGCGGGGTGACCGGGCGAGACGTCGGCGACGTCGCGGCCGTAGGTGAAGCGCGCCTTGCCCGCGACGGGGAAGATCACGAGGAAGTTGTCCTCTTCGGGCACGGCGGGCGCCACCGTCACCTCGGCGCCGTAGCGCAGCCGGTTGAGCGAGATCGGGCCGGCCGGCAGGTGTTCCAGGCGGGTGGCGAGGCGCGCCTGGCGCTGCAGCACCAGCCGGTGCGGGCGCAGGGCCTCGGTGCAGGCGTCGCGGACCTTGTCGGGGTCGCCGCTGGCCGCCAGCACGTGCTGCGAGACGCCGGACAGCCCGGCCGCGACCTGCGCTGCTGTCATGCCGCCTCCCGGTTGTCGTCGGCGAGGTCCCAGGACAGCACTCCGGCCGGGGCTTGTCCAGCCGTACCACCCGCGGTGACCGTCCGGGCGGGCGACCGCGCGCACCCGCCGCCCGGTCCCGGCCGGCCGACTACGGTGGAAGCGTGTTCGTGAAGATCTGCGGCCTGCGGACGGCGGCCGACGTGACGTGCGCGGTCGAGGCGGGAGCCGACGCCGTCGGGTTCGTGTTGTGCCGGAGCCCCCGCGAAATCGGCCGGGCGGAAGCGGCGGAGCTGGCGGCGGGGGTGCCGGCCGACGTGCTCACCGTGGGCGTCTTCAAGGGCGTACCCGTCGAGAACGTCCGCGCCGCGGTCGCCGAAACCGGGATCCGCGCGGTGCAGTTGCACGGTTCCGGGTACTCGCGAGCGGACTTCGCCGCGCTCGGGGACTTGCCCGTCAAGCTGATCCGCGCGATCTCGCTCAAGGACGGCGCGACTCCGGAAGCCGGCGAGTACGGGGAAGACCTGCTGCTGCTCGATTCGCCCCAGGCCGGTTCCGGCGAGACGTGGGACTGGTCGGCACTGTCCACTCCGGACGGTGACTGGCTGCTCGCCGGCGGGCTGTCCCCGGGCAACGTGGCCGAAGCCGTCGCTACCGTGAAGCCGTGGGGCGTCGACGTGTCCAGCGGCGTGGAGTCCTCGCGCGGCGTCAAGGACCAGGGGCTGATCCGCGCTTTCCTCGCCGCGGCGAAGAGCTGACGGCCGGGCGGGTCCGGAAACCCGCCCGGCCGCCGGGTCACTTCGTCATGAACTCGTCGAGCCGCAGGGCGCGGTTGACGATGCGCACGTCACCGATCCAGCCGTGGAACACGTTGTCGACGGCGCCGCCGTACTCGTGGCCGCCGAGCAGCCAGGTGAGACCGAGCGAGGCGATGCCGATCGAATCGGTCGACGGGTTGTCGGCGACCAGGGCGCTCTCGATGTACGCCTTGGTGTGGTGGCCGTCGTTGACCACCGCGAGGTGCCACCACTGGTCCTCGGGCATGCCGTGGCTCCAGTTGGTGGTCGGGTAGGTCTGGCTGAGCGGGTAGCAGTTGAACTGCAGCTCACGACCGTTGTTCGTGGTCATGAGCTGGGCCACCGGCTCCTTCGGGTCGGTGTTCTTGCCGTGCTTGCCCGCGTCGCCGGCCGTGCCGCGGCGGACCAGCACCGGCATGTTGCCGTTGTTGCCGCCGTCCCAGTCGAGCGGGATCTTCACGAACGTCTCGATGGTGTAGCCGTTCTTGAAGGTCTCGGTGTTCAGCGGCGCGCGCGAGCCGGTGGTGAGGTACGAGCCGTGCAGCGGGTTCTTGCCGCCCACGAACCGGAGGCTGGCGTGGCCCGGCTGGTCGGGGTGGTGGTCGTCGGACCAGGTGAGCGCGTCGGCCGCCGTGCCCGGGACGCTGAGCAGGGTCAGGTCGTTGCCGTGTCCGGACAGATCGCGCACCTGCTGGCCGGCGGTGAACGCGCTGCCGTTGGCACCACCGTTGTCGAAGCGCCAGTACGCGAAGGTGCCGGGCACCAGCACCTTGTTCGCGGGCCGCGCGGGGCGGACCGGCACCGGGATGAAGCCGGCGAAGCGCTGCTCGAAGTCGAACGGCATCGCGAAGCGGTCGACAGACGTCGTCAGGCGCGCTTCGAGCGCCTCCAGGCGGTTGCGCTCCGCGGGGTCCTTCTCCAGGATCCACGGCGAGACCGTCTCGACGTCGATGGTGTTGCGCTCGAGGTCGAAGTGGTAGAGGCGCAGCATGCCGCCACCGCTCATGTAGCGGTTCTGGTAGTTCGTGATGTGCAGGTGGACGTCGTTGCCCGCCGAGTTCTTCTTGGTCATGCGGCCCGAGGGCCAGTAGTGGCCGTTGAGCGTCAGGAAGATCTGGTCGTTGTCCTTGATCAGCGTGTCCCACACGGTCTGCCCGTAGCCGCTGAGCTCGGCGTTGGCCTCGGGGTTGCCGGACTCGTACGGGTAGACCTCGTCGCCGTAGGTCGGCGCGACGATCTCGTGGCAGGTCAGGATCACCGGCAGGTTCTGGTGGGCCTTGATGACCTGGTTCGCCCACGCGAAGCCGGCGGCCGAGGTGCGCCAGTCCATGGCGAGCAGCAGCCACTCGCGGCCCGCCGCGCGGAAGACGTGCGCCGTGTTGTAGCCGCTCGCGTCGGAGCTCAGGAAGGACTTCTGGCGCTTGAACCGCTGCGGGCCCATGGTCTGCAGGTACGGCGTGGTGCCGCGGGTGTCGTCGCCGGACACGTCGTGGTTGCCCGCGAGCACGCTGTAGGCGACGTTCGCGTTGTCGACGACCTTGAACGCCTTGTCGACGGCCTGGAACGACGTCGCGTCGGCGTCCTGCGTGAGGTCACCGAGGTGGGCCATGAACACGATGTTGTTGTTCGGCGTGCCGCTGTTCTCGATGACGTAGCGGAACGACGCTTCCTGCGGCTCCGGGTTGACGCTGTTCTGGCTGCCCCAGTACAGGTACTGCGTGTCCGGCATCACGGCGAGCGTGAACTGCTTGCTCTCGGTGTCGGGGTTCCAGCGGCCCGAAGGTCTGGCGTTCTGCTGCGCTTCGGCAGGTGCTACGCCGCCGAGCGCGCCGACCGCACCCAGCGCCGTCGCTCCGACGCCCGCGAGCCCCGCGTTGCGCAGGAACGACCGCCGGTTCGGCCCAAGGTTTTCAGGCATTCTCCACCTCATCACTGTGTGTCCGGGAAGACCGACCCGGACGCTATTCAGGCCCCCTTGAGCCACGGCGAACGCCAGGTGGCCGCAGCAGGTCGGCTGCCTTACCGGGAACGGCCGATCGGCCGGATGTGGGATCCCTGTCACGAATCGCGGGCGCACTTGGTCTACGCGGGGTAGGTCCGTTCGGCGTTTCGGAAGGGGTGCGGGTGTCCTGGCTGCTGTCCGCCGCGTTCGCCGCCCTCGCCTGGCCCCCGCTGCACCGCCTGTCCCGCTTCACCCCGGGCTCGCGCGCCGACGACGCCGTCGAACTCTTGCTGTGCCTGGCGATGATCGCCATGACGTCGCCCGTGGGCGGCCCCGTCCCGGCGGCCGGCTGGGAGGCCGTGCTGCTGATCACGTTGGGACGGTCGCTGGTCTCCCGCCGCCTCCACCACACGGCTTCCGCCGCGACCATGCTGTTCATGTTCACGGCCATGCCCATGTCCATGTCCGGTGAGCACGGCCCGTGGCTCACGATGCCCGCCCTGACGCGCGGCTGGTGGACGCCCGTCTGCTACGCCGCCGCCGCGTGGTTCCTGTACGAGGCCGCGCGCTCGGTTCCCTCGTGGCGCCTGGACGCGACGCGCGGATTGTGCCGGACGGGGATGAGCCTGGGGATGGCGTGTGCTCTGGTGGTACCGGGCTGAACGGTCTGTCCGAATCGGACCCGGCCGCGGTGCTAGGCGAGCACGAGAGGATCACCGAGCGCGATGCGGCCCGGGGTGAGGACACGGGCCAGCGCGTCAAGCCGGTTGTCGTGCGCGGCGGCGATCATCTTGAGCACCAGCGAGGAGTGGGGCAGGTCTGCCTGCGCTTCGTTGACCATCACACAGCGTTCGCTGGAGCGGACGAACTCGATCCGGGTTCCTGCCCCGATCACGGCGGTCTTGCCGAGCCAGTCGTCCTCGACGAACGGTGCGGTCCCCGGCGGAGTGCGCACGACGATGTTCGGCCGGAACCGGCGCTCGTCGACACGCACCCCCGGCAGCGTCTGCCGGACCCAGTCAAGGGTCGCCGTCGTCAGCACGCTCACCGGCAGCTGGTCGAAATGCGACACGTCACCCTCAGGTGCCAACGCCACGTCGTCACAGCCGAGATACGTTCGAAGATACGCACCGCTGTCGGCCACCTGCCGTCCATCCGGGGTGAGCAGCCACGGCCGACCACGCCCGTTCGAACAACGCGAACCGAGCCGCAGCAGTCCGGGCATGAGCCGAAACCGGCGGGTGTTCTTGCCGGAACCGCATTTTCCGGCCGCGTCTCGCACGGCCCACAAGCGGTCGCCCGCCAGACCTCGCGGCCCCACCGCCACCTGGTCCAGTCGCTCCCCGCCAGTGGACTTGATCGGATAACGCCACAGTCGTTCAACCACTCCCAGCACCGCCGCACCCTATCCGGGCGAGAGCTGCTCGCCGGCGCGGTTTCGGCGAGGTGAGGGCACTGGCCGCTCGGCCTGATGCTCGCGCTTGGCCGTGTCCTCATCGGCGTCCCGCTCGGCGCGTTCGCCGTGACCGTGGCGTACCCGCTCAGCCTCGAGGAGTCCCACCGCACCCGCCTCGACGCGGATCAGCGGCGGTACCGGCTCGCGAGTTCCGTGCTCTGGCCCGCGAAAGCGGCCAGGTCGGCCTGGAAAACGGCGTCGAGGAGGCTCGGGTCTTCGACGCCGGGAGCGCAGACGACCTCACCGAGTTCCAGGCCGCGCAACGCCGCGGTGACGACATCGGCGGCGCCCATCCGCGGGATCGCGCTCAGGTCCAGGCCTTGGCGTTCGTGGAACTCGGTCGCGACCACCCCGGGGCACACGACCTGCACCCGCACGCCGGTGCCTTCGAGCTCCGCGCTGAGGGTCTGGGACATCGCGACCAGGTGGGCGAGCGAACCGGCGTACACGGCGCGGCGAGGCAGCTGGGCGTGCGGCGCGGGTCCGCTGAAGGCGATCATGCCAGCCACGTTGACGATGGCTCCGCGGCCGCGTTCCTGCATGCCCGCGACCGCGGCGCGGGCGAGCAGCGTGGGCGCGAGGACCTTGACCTTGACCAGTTCCCGGGCCTTGTCGGCGGGCAGTTCGGCGAGCGGCATGTAGTGGGCGACGCCCGCGTTGTTCACGAGCAGGTCCAGTGGCTCCTCGGCGCAGATCCGCGCGACGGTGTCGATGCCGTCGTCGGTCGAGAGGTCGGCGGCCACGGCGCGGACCTTGGTTTCGGTGTGCGCGGCGGCGAACTCCTCCAGCCGCTCCCGCCGGCGGCCGACGAGCACCAGGTCGTAGCCGTCGGCGGCGAGGCGTTCGGCGAACGCCGCGCCGATGCCGGAAGTGGCGCCGGTGACCAGTGCGAGTTTGCTCATGCGCGGTGTTCCCGTTCCGTCGTGGTGATCCGCCTGTCCGGGGCCGGCAGTTCGGCCCGTTCACCACCGTAATCACCGGTGGGCGGGCGTGCCTGGTCCTGCTGCTCCCAGGACTCGCGGGGAACACCCCTGGCCTCAGACGTCGATGCGAGCGGAGCAGAACCAGCCGCTGGCGAACCGGTGGCACAGCGGCCGCGCGCCCGAAACGGCCTTGGGGATCGCGCCCATCGGCAGGATCGCGGCGGCGGACACGGTGCGGCACAAGACCTCCAGGCCTTCCGCGGTCGTCGAGACCACCGTGGCCACCGGTACTTCCTGCTGCTCCAGCACGGTGGCGATGACCCGGCCCAGCACCGCCTGCAGCAGTTCCGCGTCGGTGCGGCCGGTGACCCGGAACGACGACAGCGAGGACGGCGCGGGGCGGGTCGGGCCCAGGAAGCTGCCCACGACCGCGTCCACCGCCTCCGCGATGCAGGCCTCCCGCGTGTCCGCCCACGCCTCGATCCGGAGATCGCCCGCGTGCACTGGACGGCGTGCGGCGGTCTTCGGTCGCTTGACCACAGGTTCACCCCCCGGCACCGGATGGTCGCGGGTGCCCGAGGCACCCACGACTGGAGCGTGCGGGCCACGGACCGCGCGCTCCTCATCCGCTGGAGGTGAGACAGCCGCACGCAACCGTCACCCGCTGTGCGCATCCCGCACCGGCCCTGGCCCTCGGCGGGCCCGGCCCCGGCGTGGCGGGTGTGCAACGGACGTGGCCGGCGGCGCCGGCGAGCACACCTCACGCTTTCCAGGTGGTGCGCGCCGACGGGGATCGGGCGAGCGTTCGTGCGGCGGCACCCTGGCCGCCGTGTCCAGACCGGCGATCGGAGGCATCCGGTGTCGAACTACCCCTTGCTCGACCTCTTCCTGACCTTCGTGTGGTTCTTCCTGTGGATCTTGTGGTTCATCCTGTTGTTCCGCGTGATCGCCGACATCTTCCGCGACGACGACCTCGGCGGCTGGGGCAAGGCGGGCTGGACGATCCTCGTCTGCATCCTGCCGTTCCTCGGTGTCTTCGTGTACCTCATCGCCCGCGGCCACAGCATGGGCGAACGCGAGATGACCCGCGCCCAGCGCCAGGACGAGCAGTTCCGCGCGTACGTGCGCGACGCCGCGCAGTCGCCCCCGCCGTCAGGGAACGGGCGTGACCACGTCGGCGAGCTGGAACGGCTGGCCAGCCTGCGGAAGAGCGGCGACCTCACCGAAGAGGAGTACCAGCAGGCCAAGTCGAAGCTCCTGACCGTCTGACGGCGCGGCACCGGTAACCCCGGCAGCCGAGGATCGGGCCGGCGCACTCGCCGGTTCGATCCGTGCTGAGCAGCCGCCGGTCAGGAAGCGGGTTCAGGTGCGGCCGGCACCGAGAGAGCGCCTTCGGGAAGGCCGAGTGCGTCTTCGGCGGAGCGGATGAAGGTCGTGCGGACGTCGACGATGCCGAGGTTGACGCCGATGGAGGAGTGGACGATCAGGCCGTCCAGTGCGGTCAGCAGCTGCCAGGCCAGTGCGACGGGATCGGGGTGGGTGAACAGTCCCGCCTCGATCCCGTCCTGCAGCAGCTGGAGAAACCGGTCGTGGCACGCGCGCATGGCGTGGTCCACGGCCTCGCGGATGGCCGTCTTGCGGGTGGCTTGGCACCACGCGTCGAGCCACAGCGTCTTGTGCGGCTCGGGGTCCTCGCTGACCCAGTGGTTGAGCAGGTGGCCCAGTGCGGCGGCGGCGTCGGGCTGCTCCTGCGCCTGGGCGAAGCTCGCCTCCAGGTCGGCGGCCACGGCTGTCGCGAACGCCTCGACCTCGAGGCTCTCCACGGACGGGAAGTAGTGGTGGACGAGGCCGCGAGCGCAGTCGAGTTCCTCGGCGACGCTGCGGTAGGTGACCGACTCGAGGCCCGAGGTGAGCGCCACGCGGGCGGCGCCGTCGACGATCTCCTGCCGTCGTTGTTCGGGCGGCATGCGCCGGTAGCGCGGCCGTGCGGCTTGGGTCATGCACCACTTGTATGCGACTTTGCCCGGATGAAGCAAGTCCGCGGAACCCCGCTGTAGGCCTTCGGGCCAATAACTCTTGACGCCCCGGTCCGGGCCGTGCTGCACTGCATGCCCACTCTTACTGGCCTTGAGGCCAACAACACACTCGGAGGCCCCGATGGACCCTGGGCACGCAGCGGACGCCACTGCCGGACCCGCCGAGGCGGGACGGATCGAGACGCGCGGCATCGAGCACGTCCCCGAAGGCGAGCGACACGGCAAGCCGCGGGAGCTGTTCTGGATCTGGCTCGCGGCGAACGTGACGTACCTGTACTTCGTGCTGGGTGGCGTCGTCCTCATGCTCGGCTTGAACCTGTGGCAGGCGATCCTGGTCGTCGTCGCGGGCAACCTGTACTGGCTCGGTGTGGGTGCGCTGGCGGTGCCGGGCCCGGCGTCGGGCACGCCCTCGGCGGTGGTGAGCCGGGCCATGTTCGGCGTGCGGGGGAACCGGCCGCTGAGCGCGGGGATCGGCTGGCTCACCGCGATCTGCTACGAGGCGATCAACCTGGCGCTGGGCGCGGTCGCGGGCTTCGCCCTCGCCGACCACCTGGGCCTGACGGTGTCGGTGCCGATCAAGGGGGCGATCCTCATCGGCACCGCGGTGTTCACCTTCGCGATCAGCATCTACGGGCACGCGACGATCGTGAAGGTCAGCCCCTGGTTCACGGCCGTGCTGAGCCTGTTCATGGTGGTGCTGGCCGTGTTCGTCGTCGCCCACACCGACCCCGGCTACGCCCCGCCGCCTGAGCAGGCCGGCACGAACACCCTGGCCACCGTGACGATCGGGGTCGCGGTCATCGCGGCCGTGCCGCTGTCCTGGGCCAACGGCGCCGACTACTCCCGTTACCTGCCCCGGCGGGTGTCCAAGTTCCGCGTCCTCGCGTTCACGGCCTTGGGTGGCTTCGTGCCCGCCGTCGTGCTCGGCGTGCTGGGTGTGCTGGCCGGGACCAGCATCGACATGACCGATCCGCAGACCACGCTGGCGAGCATCGTACCGGGCTGGTTCTACCCGATGGTGCTGCTCGTGATCTGGCTCAGCTCGGTCAGCAACAACGTGCTCACCGCGTACTCCTCCGGTCTGTGCCTGCAGTCGGTCGGGGTCCCCGTCAGCCGGGCGGGCGCGGTGTTCATCGCGGCGGTGCTCAGCGTGGCGATGGCCGCGTACGCCTTGTTCGTCGACAACTTCATCGACTCCCTCAGCCGGCTGCTCGAGGTGACCGTGGTCGTCCTCGCGCCGTCGATGGCGCTGTTCGTCGCCGACATCCTGTTGCGCCGCAACCGTTACGACGGGCTCGCGCTCAACGACGAGCGCCCCGCCAGCCCGTTCTGGTACCGCGGCGGGTTCAACGTGGCGGGGATCAGCGCCTTCGCCGCCGGCATCGCCATCTCCGCGCTGTGCGTCAACACGGCCGCCTACCAGGGGCCGCTCTCGCGGGCGCTGGGCGGCTCGGACCTGACGTTCCTGGCCGGACCGGCCGTCACCGCCTTCGTCTACTGCCTGCTGTGGCCGCGCGGGACCCGCCGCGTGCGCCCGGCCGCGCCCGCCGTCGCCAAGGAGCACGACCATGCCTGATGCCCTGACGCAGGACGACCTTCCCGCACTGGCGCTGGGCTGCGCCGTGCTGGGGACCGGCGGAGGCGGGGACACCTCCGTCGAAGAGCTCGCCGCCCACCTCGCCCTCGAGGCCTGCGGCTCCGTTCCCCTGCTGCGCCTGGACGAACTCGACCCCGGCGACCTGGTTCTCCCGCTTTCGATGATCGGCGCGCCCACCGTCGCGAGCGAGATGGTCGGTTCCGGACGGGAGGCCGCCGCCGTGCGCGAACTGGCCGAACACACGACGGGCCGCCGGGTCGCGGCGGTCATGCCCACCGAGATCGGCGGGGCCAACGGTCTCGCCGCCGTCACGTGGGCCGCTCAGCTCGGCCTTCCCCTCGTGGACGCGGACGGCATGGGCCGGGCGTTTCCCGAGCTGCCCATGGTGTCGTTCCACGTCGCCGGTTTGCGGTCCGAGCACCTCTTCCTCGCCGACACGCTGGACAACCGCGCCGTCCTGCAGCCGCGGGACGCGGGGTGGGCCGAGCGCTGGGCCCGCGCGCTGTGCGTCGCGTCCGGCTCCCAGGCCCTCCTGTGCGACTGCCTCCTCACCCCCGCCGACGAGCACGCCGTCATCCCGGGAACGGTTTCCCACGCCCGTCGTCTGGGCCGCGCGATCCGCAGCGCGGACGAACCGCTGACCGCGCTCGTCGCCACGCTGGGAGCCCACCTGCTCATCAGCGGGACGATCGACGACCTCGCCCGCGACACGCACGAAGGGTTCGTCCGCGGCCAGGTCACCGTCGGCGGGCGCGGCAGCAACCACGGGCGCCGCGTGAGCATCGACGTGCAGAACGAAAACCTCGTCGCCCGCGAGGACGCGCGGGTCCTGGCGAGCGTGCCCGACCTGATCACCGTGTGCGACACGGCCACCGCCATCCCCCTGGCCACGGAAGCGCTCGCCTACGGCCAGCGCGTGAGCGTGCTTGCCTGGCCGTGCCATCCGCTCTGGCGCAGCCCGGAAGGCCTGGCCGTCGCCGGGCCGCAGGCCTTCGGGTACCGCCACCCCTACCGGCCGGTCCCGCACACCGAAAGGCACGCCACCGCATGAACTCCCCCGTCCCGGGCCCGCTGCGCCTCGGTATCGACGTCGGCGGCACCAACACCGACGCGGTCGTCCTCGACCCGGCCGACCGCATCGTCGCGCACACCAAGCAGCCCACCACCGACGACGTGACCACCGGCGTGCGCGCCGCGCTCGACCAGGTCCTGACCCGGCTCGGCCCCGACGGCCGGCGGGTGCGGGCGGTGATGCTCGGCACCACGCACGCCACCAACGCCATCGTCGAACGCCGGAACCTGGCCAAGGTCGCCGTGCTGCGCATCGGCCGCCAAGTCGCCGAAGCCATCCCGCCGCTGGCCGCGTGGCCCCGGGGTCTTCGCACGGCGGCGATCGCCGGGGCGACCCAGGTCTCCGGCGGGCAGCTGCTGGACGGCTGCCGCATCGCGCCCCTCGACGTCGAAGCCGTCAAGAAGTTCCTGGGCAGCGTCGCCGGCACCGCCGACGCGCTCGCCGCCACCAGCGTCTTCGCCCCCGTCCACCCGGAGGACGAGGTCCAGGTGGCCGACCTCGTCCGGCGCGAACTCGGCGACCTGCCGATCTCCCTGAGCCACGACCTCGGCGCACTGGGGCTCTTGGAACGGGAGACCACCACCACGCTCAACGCGGCGCTGGGGCCCGTCATCACGCGCGTGACCCGGGCGCTGCGCGAGGCCACCGCCGCGCACGGCATCGACGCCCGCACCTACCTGGCCCAGAACGACGGCACCCTGATGGACGCCGACCACGCCGCCCGCTACCCCGTGCTGACCATCGGCTCCGGCCCGTCCAACTCCCTGCGCGGCGCGGCTCTGCTGTCGAACGTCACCGACGCGATCGTCGCCGACGTCGGCGGCACCACCACGGACCTGGGCGTGCTGGTCGACGGCTTCGCCCGCGAGAGCCGGGCCGGCTGCACCATCGGCGGCGTGCGCACCAGCTTGCCCATGCCCGACGTGCTCGCCATCGGCTTCGGCGGCGGCACCGTCCTGCACCCCGACCGGATCGGCCCGGACTCCGTCGGCCACACCATCACCCGCGAAGCCCTCGTCTTCGGCGGCACCACCCCGACCCTCACGGACGCCGCCACCGCGCTGGGCCGCACGGCCTTCACCCTGCACCCCGTGGAATCCCTGACGCACCGCTTCAAAACCGCCCTCGACACCTACGACGACGCCCTGGAACAAGCCGTCGCACTCGTCTCCCACGGCCACCGCGACCAACCCGTCCTCGCCATCGGCGGCGGCGCCGAGCTGGTGCCCGACCGCATCGGCCCGCACCCCGTGATCCGCCCCCACCACGCCGGCGTCGCCAACGCCGCGGGCGCCGCCATCGCCCTCGTCACCGGCGAGAACGAAACCCTCATCCCCACCGGCCCCGACCGCACCGAAGCCCTCGCCGCGGCCAAAACCGCCGCCACCACCCGCGCCATCCAGGCGGGCGCCGATCCCGACACGGTGACCATCACGCGCCTGCAGGAAACCCCGATCGCTTACGACAGCGCGCGCTCGTTGCGGGTGCGCGTCACAGCTGCCGGACGGCTGGCGCTGTAACGCCAACACCCCTGTTCACGTCCGACGGCGGGGCATTGTCCCATGTGGACAATGCCCCGCTTCCGGCAATCGATTCGCCGGCTCGCCCGGAACAGGTGTCGCCATGTCGACCCGCCGGGCCGACGATGGTCCCGAGGCACTCCTGTGGCGAAGCACACGCCGCGCCTCTGACGCGGCGAGCGGGCAACGCTAAGGTGTCTGCGCCCCCGTAGCCCAACTGGCAGAGGCAGTCGACTTAAAATCGACCCAGTGCGGGTTCGAACCCCGTCGGGGGCACTCCCGGCCAGGTCAGGACGCCTTTCCCCGCTCTTCAGCAAGATCAACAGCCCGGGTTAGCCCTGGAATTGGCCGAACTCTCGGCACGCTGCGCGCCTGCCGTCCATCACGACGACCTCGCGAGGGCTCATTCGACCTCGACGACGAGACCGCGGGCGGCTGCGGACGCTCGAAGGTCGTTCAGGATGACGGCACGCTCGCCGTCGGTCACCTCGGCGCCGTCGTTCCACCGCGTGATTTGCGCTGTGATCACGAGAAAGTCAAGCGGACCACGATGAAATCCTTCTCCCTGGAGCCTGATCGTCCGGCCGTCGACGTCAAGGTCGATATGTCCGCGAGTGATGTTGGTGATCATCGTGAACCTGGCTTTCAGGGGCATTGCTTGTGCGGGCTGCTGAAGTTATCAGCCGCTTGACTCACGAGCTGGTCGCATGTCCGGTCGAGCAAAGCCGAGATCGGCCCCCCGGGATCAACAACCCACTTTTCGCCCTTCAAGCGCCAGAGAGCCACCTCACGGACATCCATCGCGGAAGTGAGCGCCTGGCTTCCCCGCCCCTGAACCCTCACAGGGGCGGCGTGTGCTCCGCCACCGGAGACACCGGCGCGAGTGCCGACGCGCCCTCCGGAGACAGCGCGTCCATCAGCAAATCCAGGTAGCGCCGCCAACCCTCGGGCGCCGAGGTGGGGAACGAGGGCAGCGTGCCGAGCAGCATCAGGACCAGGCGGGGGACGTCGTCGGGGACGAGGTCGGGGCGGAAGGCGCCCGTGGACTGGCCGCGGGACACCAGGGTGGCCACCGGGGAGAAGTAGCGCCAGGCCAGGTCCATCGTCAGCGCGCCCACGTTGTTCGCCGCGGCGAGGGTGGGGCGTTCGGACGAGGCGAGGGAAACCACGGACTCCAGGGCGAGGTACACGGCCTCGCGCGGGTCGTCGACGGCGGCCACCCGCGCGAGGACCGGCGTGACGACCTCCTCGAACCGCGCCTCCAGCACCGCCCGCACCAGGTCCTGCTTGTGCGGGAAGCGCCGGTACAGCGTGGCGACCCCGACGCCGGACGCGGCGGCGATCTCGTCCATCGGCACCGTGACGCCGCCGTCGGTGAAGACCTGGTGGGCCGCGTCGATGATGCGCTGGGCGTTGCGGGCGGCGTCGGCGCGAAGGGGCATGGCCTACACTAACAACTGATAGTGAACTATCAGTTGTAGAGGAAGGCTTCGATGGCCGAAGGCATCTCCCGCCGGCGAGCACTGGCAGCGGCAGCCGCCGCGGCAGCAGCGACAACCGCGGCCGCCGCGCCGCCGGCGCGAGCCGAGCTCGATCCGCGCACGTTTCCCAGCCCCGAGCTGCGGCCCTACGTCGACGAGCTGCCGAGACCGCGGACCATCACCGGCGACCAGACGATCGCCATGGCCGAAACCACCCACCGCTTCCACCGCGACCTCGCCCCGGCGCCCACGTGGTCCTACGGCGGCGCCGAATACCTCGGCCCCACCATCGAGGCCCGCGCGCACCACACCACCCACCTCACCTTCACCAACAACCTCGGCAAGCACCTGTTCGCCGCCGACGTCGACCCGACCCTCGACGGCGCGTCGGAAGAAAGCCGCACCCGGCCGCACACGTCCGTCCACCTGCACGGCGCCGTCACGCCACCCGACCAGGACGGCCACCCCATGGACGTCTTCCTCCCCGGCGAAAGCCGCGCCTACCGCCACGAAAACCGCCAGCCCGCCGCCGGCCTCTGGTACCACGACCACGGCATGGGCCTCACGCGGCTGAACGTCCACGCGGGACTCGCGGGCCTCTACCTCCTGCGCGACCACGAGGACACCGGCGACCGCACCAACGCGTGGCAGCTGCCCAGCGGCGAGTTCGAAGTCCCGCTGATCCTCGCCGACCGCCGCTTCCACCCCGACGGCTCGCTGAACTACCGCGCCCTCACCCTCGTCCCGCAGGGCCACTGGGACGGCGGCCAGATCGGCGACCGCCTGACGGTGAACGGCAAGGTGTCGCCGTACTTCGAAGTCGCGCGCGGGCAGTACCGGTTCCGGGTGCTCAACGCGTCGAACTTCCGCGCGTACCACCTGTTCTTCCGCGACCGCCGCCCCTTCCACGTGATCGGCAACGACGCGGGCCTGCTCGACACCCCGGTCGTCACCACGGAAATCCGCCTCACGCCCGGCGAACGCGCGGACCTCGTCGTCGACTTCTCAGACCTGGGCGGGGGCGAGCACGTCGACCTGATCAACGACCAGCGCGAAGCCGCCCTCATCGCGCTCGTCACGGGTGCGCAGCCGCTGCCCGACGTCGTCCGTTTCACCGGCACGGGCGCGAAAGGACACGCGAAAGCCCTGCCGACGCGCCTGCGCCTCACGCCGAAACCCGGCGCGCCCGACCGCCGCCGCGTCGTCACGCTCACCCAGGACCTCGAGCTCACGCGCTGGCCGCCGATCGGCATGTCGCTCAACAACCTGTGCTTCGAAGACGATCCGATCGCGAGGCCGCGCCAGGGCACCACGGAGCTGTGGGAGGTGGTGAACCTGACCGTCGAGGACCACCCCGTGCACCTGCACCTGGTGAACCTGCACCTGGTCAACCGCCAAGCCTTCGACCCGACGGGCTACTCGCTCGCGCACCCGCGCCCGGCCATGGGCACGGAGTGGGCGCCGCCACCGGACGGCTTCCTGCTCGGCGCACCCCAGCCGCCCGCGCCGTGGGAATCAGGCCCGAAGGACACCGTGAACTGCCCCCAGAACACGGTCACGCGCTTCCTCGTGCACTTCCCGACCGCCGACGAACTCGGCTTCGACCCCGACGCGCAGTTCGGCACGGACCTTCGGGGTTACGTCTGGCACTGCCACATCCTCGACCACGAGGACGACTGCATGATGGCCCGCTACCGGCTGGTCCCGTGAACGAAGAAGGAGCCGGACCCACCAGCGGTCCGGCTCCTTCCGTGAGCACATCAGCCCTTCGAAACGCGGGCGAACTCTTCCTTCGGGTTGTTGATCTGGCCCAGCGAGATCACCTCGCGGCGGAACAGGCCGCCGAGCATCCAGTCGAAGAGGATGCGGATCTTGCGGTTCCAGGTCGGCATCGCCTTGAGGTGGTACGCGCGGTGGAAGAGCCAGGCCGGGAAGCCCTTGATCTTCAGGTTCAGCGCGTCGGCGACGCCCTTGTGCAGGCCGAGGCTGGCGACCGCACCCAGGTTCTTGTGGTAGTAGTCCTTCGGCTGGCCGCCGCGCAGGACCTTGATGATGTTCTTGGCCAGCAGGGTCGCCTGGCGCACGGCGTGCTGCGCGTTGGGCGGGCACGTCGCCGTCGGGTCCTGCTCGGTGCGCGCGAGGTCGGGGATCGCGGCGTTGTCGCCGGCGGTCCACACGTCGGGGTGGCCGACGACCTGCATCGCGGCGGTCGCCTCGACGCGGCCGCGCTTGTCGAGCGGCAGGTCGGAGCCCGCGAGCACCGGGTTGGCCTTCACGCCGGCCGTCCAGATGAGCGTCTCGGTGTCGAACTCGGTGCCGTCCGAGAGCACCACGTGGCCGTTCTCGAACGACTTGGCCGCCGTCGACAGGTAGACCTCGATGCCGCGCTTCTCCAGCTGCTGCACCGTGTAGACGCCGAGGGTCTCGCGGACCTCGGGCAGGATCCGCCCGGCCGCCTCGACGAGCACCCACCGGATGTCGGCCGGCTTGATGTTCGGGTAGTAGTTCTCCACCGCGAACCGGGTCATGTCCTCGAGCTCGGCCAGCGCCTCGATGCCGGCGAAGCCGCCGCCGACGACCGTGAAGGTCAGCAGCTTCTTGCGCAGCTCGGGGTCGAGCGTGCTGGCCGCCTCGTCGAGCTTGGTCATGATGTGGTTGCGCAGGTAGATGGCCTCGCCGATGGTCTTGAAGGCGATGCCTTCCTCGGCCAGGCCGGGGATCGGGAGGATGCGCGCGACGGCGCCGAGCGCGACCACGAGCACGTCGTAGTTCAGCGTCTCGATGTGGCCGTCGGCCGCCTCGACCGTGACGGCCTTGCGCTCGTTCTCGATCTTGGTGACGCGCGCCGTGAGCACGTGGCAGCGCTTGAGCACGCGGCGCAGGGGCACCACCACGTGGCGGGGTTCGATCGCGCCGGCCGCCGCCTCGGGCAGGAAGGGCGCGTAGGTCATGTGCGGCTGAGGGTCAACGACGGTCACGGAGGCCTCGTTGGCGCGCAGCATCTTCTGGAGCCCGTACGCCGTGTACAGGCCGACGTAACCACCACCGAGGATGAGGATCCGAGTCGGTTCCGACTTAGCAGCCATGACTCCATAGTCGCACTCGCGAAGCGGAATCGCTCGGGTACCCCGTCCCGCTGTGACCAGCGTCGCCATGCAGGCGGTAACGATTCAGAAGAGGCCCGCCGCCGAGGCCGCGGCGGTGAAGACGTCACACACCATCGCGTGCGTCACCTTGCCCGTCTGGACATTGCGCGGCGACACGTGGTAACAGCCGAACAGCCGCAGGTCGCCGAGCGCGAGGTCGGCGCCGTGGGCGAACGCCGGCCGCGGGGACGGCACGGGCCAGCCGGCGTCGGCGAGCACCGGGAGGAGAGCTTGCCAGCCGAACGCGCCGAGCACGACGACGGCCCTCAGCGTCGGCGCCAGCAGCCGCAGTTCGTCGGCCAGCCAGTGGCGGCACGTGTCCCGTTCGAGCGGCGTCGGCTTGTTCTCCGGCGGCGCGCAGCGCACCGGCGAGACGAGCCGGGTGCCGCGCAGTTCGAGCCCGTCACCGATCGCGGTCGACGTCGGCTGCGACGCGAGACCGACCTCGTGCAGCACGCGGAACAGGAAGTCCCCCGACGGGTCACCGGTGAACATCCGCCCGGTCCGGTTGCCGCCGTGCGCCGACGGCGCGAGCCCGACCACGGCCAGCCGCGCGTCCTCCGCGCCGAACCCGGGCACGGGCTTGGCCCAGTAGTCGTCGTCCGCGTAGGCGGCGCGCTTGGTCACCGCCACCTCCTCGCGCCACGCCACCAGCCGCGGACACGCCCGGCACCCGACGACGGCGGCGTCCAGCTCGGCGAGGGTGCGCATCAGGACCCCGCCAGCGCCGCGCGGCACAGGTGGTCGGCGGCGCGCGTCGTCTCGGGCAGCCGGTAGCGCGAGGCCAGCGCGAGCGTGAGCCGGCAGGCGTGGTCGAGGCTGATCAGGTGCCCCGCGGAGACGTAGACGGGCTTCACCCCGCGCCGCGTCCGCAGGACCGCGCCGACCTCCTCGCCGCCGTCCAGCAGCGGCGCGGTGTCGCCGGGTTCGGGGCCGGGTTCGTCGTGCGTGCCGACGAGCCGGGTCTTGCCGACGCCGAACGCCGGCGTCTCCATGAGCACCCCGAGGTGGCACGCGAGCCCGAAGCGACGCGGGTGCGCGAGGCCGTGACCGTCGCAGGCGAACACTTCCGGCGGGTGCTCGAGCGCCGTGATGGCGTCCTGCAGCGGCGGCAGCTCGCGGAAGGCGAACAGACCCGGTTCGTACGGGAAGGTGACCTCGCCCGTGACGACGCGCTCCTCGATCACGCGCAGGTCGTCGAGGGCGAGCGTGACCGCGGCGGCGGCGAGGCGCGGGCCGGCCGGGTCATAGGCGACGTCGAGGCCCGTGACGGTCGCGGGGTGCGGGCAGGCGTCGGTGAGGTCCAGCCGGCCGCGGAGGCGGTCCTGGGCCTTGACGGCTTCGGGAACCGTGGCGGGCCAGCGCATTCCGTCAGCTTTCCACAGCTTCCGGCCGCCGGGTTGGCTAGGTTGGGGCCATGCCCGACACCACCGAAGAGAAGAAGACCGACGCCGCCGACTCCGCCGAGAGCAAGGCGCCGGAGCCCGTCGACGACCTCGTCACCACCCACCACACGCTCACGGTCAAGCGCCGCAAACTGGCGTACACCGCGCAGGCCGGGCGCGTCGTGCTGCGCCAGGAAGTGGTGAAGGACGGGAAGTCGGAGGGCCACAAGCCCAAGGCCGAGGTCTTCCTCACCTCGTACACCCTCGACGACGCCGAGCCGGGTTCGCGCCCGGTGACGTTCGCGTTCAACGGCGGCCCCGGCTCGTCGAGCATCTGGCTGCACATGGGCCTGCTGGGCCCGCGGCGCGTGCTGTCCGGCGACGTCGACGACCTGGTCGCGCCCCCGTACGGGCTCGAGGACAACCCCGAATCCCTCCTCGTGCACAGCGACCTGGTTTTCATCGACCCCGTTGCCACGGGGTACTCGCGGGTGGCCGAGGGCGGCGAGTCGCAGGACTACACGGGCTTCAAGGGCGACATCGAGTCCGTCGCCGAGATCATCCGCCTGTGGGTCTCGCGCAACGAGCGCTGGCTCTCGCCGAAGTTCCTGGCGGGCGAGTCGTACGGCACGCTGCGCGCGGCCGCGCTGGCCGGGCACCTGCAGGACCGCTACGGCCTGTACCTCAACGGCCTGCTGCTCATCTCGTCGGTGCTCGACATGGGCACGCTGCGCTTCCACGAGGGCAACGACCTGCCGTACTCGCTCTACGTGCCCACCTACGCGGCCATCGCGCACTACCACGGCTTCCACGGCGAGCGCCCCCTCGACGACGTCCTCGCCGACGCGGAGGACTTCGCCGCGAAGGAGCTCCCGTGGGCCCTCGCCCGCGGCGCGCGGCTGTCCGCTCAGGACCGCGCCGAGACCGTGGCGACGCTGGCTTCGCTGACCGGGCTTTCGGAGTCCTACGTGGACCGGGTGAACCTGCGCATCGAGCACGTGCGCTTCTTCACCGAGCTCCTGCGCGACCGCGGCCTGACCGTCGGGCGCATGGACGGCCGCTTCACCACCTGGGAGGTCGACGGCGGCCGCGAGCACATGAGCGACGACCCGTCCGTGTCGCGCATCATCGGCGCGTACTCGGCCGGCTTCAACCACTACATCCGCAGCGAGCTCGGTTACCAGAACGACCTGCCGTACGAAATCCTCTCCGGCGACGTCTTCAAGGCGTGGTCCTACAAGGACTTCGAGGGCCGGTTCGTGTCCGTTGTGGACTCCGTGAGCGCCGCGCTGCGCGCGAACCCGCACCTGCGCGTCCACGTCGCGTTCGGCCACTACGACGGCGCCACGGCCTACTTCGCGGCCGAACACGTGCTCGCCCACCTCAAGATCCCGGACGAGCTGCGCGAGAACGTCGAAACCGCGTACTACCCGGCCGGCCACATGATGTACGTCCACGAACCGACGCGGATCCAGCAGTCGAAGGATCTGGGCGACTTCGTCAAGCAGTCGAGCAACCGGTAGCCCGACCTCGGTCTGGCCCGGTAAAGCGAGGGGGCGCCGCCGACTTCGGTGGCGCCCCCTCTGCGGTCAAGACTGTGCGGGCCGCCCCGACGAGGACGACCCGCACGGTCCGACCCGGTCGAGTCCGGGTCCGGGGGTGGTCAGAACTTGCCGGCCTTGACGTCGGCCAGCGTCACCCGGGAAGACTCGTAGGTCGCCGTGACCGGCTTGCCGGTCTTCGGCGTCGCGACGGCGCTGATCGGCAACCCGGTGCCGGCGTTGATCGTCAGCACTTCCTGCTCATCCCCCTGGAACAGCGCGGGTCCTGCGGTGAGGACCAGCGAGGGCTGCCCGCCGGTCTTCGAGTTCGTGACGGTGACGTCCGGGATGGTGGAGATCAGCCGGAGCACGCCCGCCCGGACGTCGGGGTTGCCCGCGCCCAGGTCCAGCGCCTGGATCGTGTTGGTCCACAGGGTGTTGTCGATGCCGTCCTGCAAGGCCTTGCCCGTGGGCCGCGGCTTCTGCGGCGGGTTCGCGACCCCCTTCTCCTGCAGGATCTGCCGCGCCTGGGCCTGGCCCTCGTCCCAGAGCTTCTGCTGCTGTTCGGCGCTGAGGCCCAGCCCCCAGTAGTTGTTCGTGGCGTTGACCATCTGCTCCCGGGCCTGGTCGAGGTCGCCGCTCGCCGCGAAGCGCGCCGCCGCCACCTCGCGGGCCTGCGAGGGGTCGTCGACGTTTTCGTTGCGGGCGACCAACGCGGGGAGACCGCTCTTGGATTCCGCGAAGTAGACGTGGCCGCTGTCGGAGTAGACGGCGTAGGTGACGTACGGCTCTCCGTTCGGAGCGGTCGTGCTCCTGATGACCAGCGACGCGTCCCCCGTCACCGAGCCGCCACTCGCCTTCACGTCGGCCGCCAGGGTCACCAGCGGGGAACCGGCCGCGGACTCGTGCGGGGTCGGTCCGGCCGGAGCGGCGGGGTGGGGAACCGCGACCGACACGACCACGGCCGCGGCCGCGAGCGCACCGACGGCGCCGATCCCGACCTTGCCGGCCACACCGAGCCGGAAGTCGCGCAGCCAGGAGAACTTCTTCCGCGCGGTGGCCGCGGCCGCATCCGGCACCCCCGACGTCTGAGCCGCCGCCATCGCGGTCCCCAGCGCCGAGCGCGCCCGCTCGTACGCCTCGGGCCGCAACGCCGGCGCCTCCTTCAACTGCCTGACCAGGTCCAGTTCGTCCATGATCACAAGCTCTCCTTCACGGTGTTGACTTCGGTCAAAAGCGCGGCTACTTCCGGCGCGTTCCGCAGCGCCTTCCGGGCCTGGTGCAGCAGCCGGCGCGCCGTGCCGGCCGGGAGGTCGAGCACGCGCGCGGCATCGGCGACGGTCAGGTCCTCCCAGGCGACCAGGGTCAGGACCTCTCGTTCCTCGGGCTTGAGCTCGGCCAGCGCCGCCCGGAGCACCGCCTGGACGTCCACGCGGGAGACCACCGCCGACCAGGGATCCCACCCGTTCGCCAGGCCCGTCAGGTCCGGGACGAGATCCTCGGCCGGGCGCGAGCGCCAGTAGCGCCGCAGCGTGTTCAGCGCCACCCCGTACAGCCACGGGCGCGCCTCGGCGTACGCCTGGTCGTAGGTCCCGCGGGACTCGAAGGCCGCCACCCACACCTCGCCCAGCAGGTCCTCGGCGGCCTCCCGCCCCACTCGCCGCGCGAGGTAGGCCCCGAGTGCGCCCTCGTGGCGGCGGATCACCTCCGCAAAAGCCTCCCGTTCGCCGTCCAGCGATCTGCCGATCAGTTCCGCGTCTGACGTCATGGCGCTCCTCGCCTCCGGCTTGCCCTTCCACCCGGTGATTGCCGGCTCACCCGGAAAGTGTTCAGGGCAGCTTGGGCGGCTGTGCGGGTGCTCGTCCCGGTGACCGGTGGGAGGCCGGTCACCGGGACGTGCTCAGTGCCTGCCGAGGGCGCGGACGAACGACGGGGTCGGCGAGCCGAGACCGGTCGCGTCGTCGTAGCCGCGCGTCGCGGTGAGCGTCTCGTCCTCGCCGAACGTGGTCAGCCGGCCGGGATCGACGCTGGTGATGTCCTGCGCGCCCAGCGCGATCGGCGGGTCGGTGGGGTCGACGGGCAGGATGTCGCGCAGCGCCTTGCTGCCGGCCAACTGGTACAGCACCGGGTTGGCGAACCCGAGCGGATGACCGATGGCCTGCATCGCGTCGGCCTCCATGCCTGCGATCAGCGGTGCCGACGCGCTCGTGCCACCGCCCTGCGGGAATTCCTCGTACCCGTCGCCCGGCTCGAACATGCCCGTGGCGCCGACCAGCCACGGGTTACCGGCGTCGGCCGAGATGTCGGGCAGGACGCGAGCGGCCGGCGCGGTGTCGTTGCTCGTGGCCAGGCCGGTGGGCACGACCGCCTTCTGGTAGCCGGGCTCGCGGAACATCGTGCTGACACCACCGCCGGTGCCCTCCAGGTACGTTCCGGGCGGCGCTTCGTCGTACCCGGTGCCGGCTGCGTTGAGCGGTGTCAGGTTGTCACCCCAGGCGTAGTCGGCCACCACTGAGCCGTTCTCGCCGATGGCGAGGCTCGTCCCACCGACCGCCGTGCTCCACGGGTCGGAGGCCGGGAACTGTGCATTGTGGACATCTCCGCCATCGCCGGAGTCGCCGGTGGAGAAGTCGAACCCGATGCCCTCCAGCGCACCCTGCTGCAGGATCGCGTCCCACGGGGCCATGTCGGCGGGCGCCCAGCCCGGCTCCCAGCCGCCCCAGGAGCCGCTGGCGACGTCGGCCAGGTGCTGATCGACCACGCGCGACACCCCGTCGAGCCAGTTCGGCAGGAGGTCACCGGCGGAGCGGACGCAGTCGACGGCGACGTAGACGATGTGCGCGTCCGGTGCCGCGAGGTGCGCGGACTGCACGTCGATGGACTCCTCCATCGGGTCACCGTTCGGGTCGCCCAGGGCCGCGCACGTGCTGTCCACGTCCGGGCCGATGTTCTCGGTGTACTGGCCCGGGGCGAACGGGGGTTCGCCGTGGGCAGCGAAGAACCGGTTCGAGTCGGCCAGCTCGGTGGACGAGTGGCCGTCGAGAACGAGGGCGATGGTGGTGCCCTTGCCGGTGTACGGGCTGGACGAAAGGCCGTACGCCTGCCGTATCTGGTCCGGGGTGTAGCCGCACAGCTGGGTGGGTGCCGTGGTGTGGCCGAAGGCCGGCGGGATCGCGTGGGTGTGCTGGGCCCAGTACTGCGAGCACTGGAAATCGGTGGCCGACGGGTCGGCGTGCGCCTGCCGCAGCGGTGTGGTGGCGGGGCGGGCGGTGGGATCGGCGCCGGTCGTGCCGAGGTCGATCTGGTTGATCCCCGTCACGCTGACGATGTCCCCGGCCAGCGCCGCCGGCACCGAGAACCCGCCCACGACACCCGGCGAGCGGCTCGTGTGCGTTCCTGTTTTGGGGTCTGTGGTGGTGGTGTCGAACTCGCTGACCTGCGTGCCGAACGCGGCGTCGGCCTGCGCCACGGTCGCGGTCACAGCGAGGTAGTGCGGCGTGGTCGCGGTGATCTTCACGCCCAGCCCGGTCAGCCACGTGCTGACGGCGGCGACCTGCGCCGCAGTGGTGCCGTACCGCTGGGCGGCCTGGGCGGGCGTGAGGAACCGGGCGTAGCCCGGGTTGGCCGGATCGGACACCGCCTGCGCGGCGGCCGCCAGCCCGGGCCGGGCGGCCAGGTACACCCGAAGATCCAGCTGCCGAGCCGGATCGAGCGGCTGCGGGGTTCCGGTGGTGAGAGCGGAATTCGGACTGGGCAGCGCAACCCGCTCCGGCGTGTCCGCGGCAGCCGGCAACGCCGTGGCGATACTCAGCGCCAGTGCGGCCGACCCGACCAGGACACCACCTCGGCGGAACAACCTCGTCTGTGTTTTCACACCGGGTTGTTGGGCTCCACGGGTGTGAACCGTTCAGAACGCGATCCCGCCCGTTCCGTCAGGCAGGCCCCGAGCCGCCGACACCGATGGGCACCCCCGGCGCGCCGGCCATCCCCGCCACCACAGCGCGGATCGTCGGCCGCCGGTACAGCTCCCGCAGCCGCACTGACGGCAGCCCCCGTTCGTCGAGCGCCGCGTTGATCCGCACCGCGAACAGGGAGTTGCCGCCCAGCTCGAAGAAGTCGTCGTCGAGGCCGACCGGCACGCCGAGCACGGTGCTCCAGACCGTGCGCAGCGTC
Organism: Amycolatopsis sp. NPDC051903; assembly: GCF_044452505.1. NCBI lineage: Bacteria > Bacillati > Actinomycetota > Actinomycetes > Pseudonocardiales > Pseudonocardiaceae > Amycolatopsis > Amycolatopsis sp. NPDC051903. The sequence continues at coordinate 196,794 of NZ_JBITBT010000013.1, forward strand.
GCGGACAGGTCGCCGCCCGCCGCGGGCTCGGGTGGCTCGGCCGACGGCCCGGCGGGCGCCGGCAGCTTCGCCGCGTCGAGTTTTCCGTTGGTGGTCAACGGAAGCGCCGGCAGCGGGGTGATCGTGGCGGGCACCATGTACTCCGGCAGGAACCGCATCGCCCGTCGGCGCACCTCGGCCGGGGCGCCGCCCGGTTCGAGCGTGACGTAGGCGTCCAGCCGGGCGGTGGCCGCGTCGGCCGGATCGTCGCGGCGGACCACCACCGCGGCGGCCCGCACGTGCGGGTCCTCCAGCAGCACGGAGCGGATCTCGTCGAGCTCGATGCGGAATCCGCGCACCTTGACCTGGCTGTCGATCCGGCCGAGGTGCTCGAGCGCACCGTCCGGACGCAGCCGGCCGAGGTCGCCGCTGTGGTAGACGCGCCCGTCCGGTCCTGCCCGGAACCGTTGCGCCGTCAGCTCTTCCTGGCCGAGGTAGTGCGACGCGACCCCCGCGCCGCCGACCACGATCTCCCCCGCGACCCCGGGCGGGACCGGCCGCCCGGCCGGGTCGAGCACGGACACCGACCAGCCGGGCAGTGCCGGGCCGACCGAACGCGAGGCGGCGAGCGCGTCCGCGCGGGTGACGGTGGTCGCGGTGACGTGCACCGTGGTTTCGGTGATGCCGAACATGTTCACCAGCCGGCACGACCGTTCGGGGTGCCGGTCGAACCACGGCAGCAGCATCCGCGCGTCCAGCGGTTCCCCGCCGAACACGACCAGGCGCACCGCGAGGTCGTCGTGGGCCACCGAAAGCAGCTGGGCGAACGCCGAGGGCGTCTGGCTCAGCACCGTGACGCGCTCGGCGCGGAGCAGGTCGCGGAACTCACCCGGGTCCCGGGAGACGAAGTAGGGCACCACGACGAGCCTGCCGCCCGTCAGCAGGCAGCCCCAGATCTCCCACACCGAGAAGTCGAACGCGCTGGAGTGGAACCACGTCCACACCTCACCCGGGTCCAGCCCGTACTCCGCGCGGGTCGCGTCGAGCAGCGCGAGCACGTTGCGGTGCGGGACGACGACGCCCTTCGGCCGCCCGGTCGAGCCGGACGTGTAGATCACGTACGCGGGGTCGTCCGGCGTGATCGTCGTCGCCACGGGACCGGCGGTGCCCGGCTCGTCCGGCGTGACGCGGATTTCCACCGGCAGGTCGGGCGAACGCGTGACGGCCACGCGCAGGCCGGCGTCGGCGGTGGTGTGCGCGAGCCGTTCGGCCGGGTAGGCCGGGTCGAGGGGCACGTACGTGGCGCCCGCTTTCAGCACGCCGAGCAGCGCGACGACGAGCTCAGCCGAACGCTCGAGACACACCCCCACGTGTTCGCGGTCCCGCACTCCCCGGGCGCGCAGGCCCGCGGCCAGCGTTGTCGCCCGCTCGTCCAGCTCGCGGTAGGTCAGCCGGAGGTCGCCGTCGCACAACGCGATCGCGTCCGGCTGCGCGGCCACCACGCGGGCGAACGCCTCCGGCACCGTTGCGGGAACGGTGACCAGCTCGGCGTCCGGACGGCCGAGCGCCACGGCTCGCGCCCGTTCGCCGGCGTCGAGGAGTTCGACGTCCTCGACCCGCGTTTCCGGCGCGGTGAGCACCTGCGTGTGGACGTGACGCAGGTGCCGCAGGAACCCGGTGGCGATCTCCGGGGCGACGAAGCGGAGCAGGTGATCGCACCGCAGCCGGACGCCCTCGGGGCCGGGCAGCACGGAAACGGTGAGCGGGAACGGTGGCGCGAGACAGGGCACGTACTCGCCTTCGTCCGGGCCGCCGTGGAACAACCCGGCCGACACCGGCCGATCCACTGTGGATGGTCGCAGCTCGCCGATCGCCGCCGCCGGCGGGAATTCCACCGCACCCCGATCCGTGCCGACCGCCGGGCCCGCCGTGCCGTACCGCGCCAAGGTGATCGCCAACGCGGCCAGCCAGCTGCGTTCGGTGCCGGCTTCCGCGGCCAGGAAGGCGGTCCCGGACCCGGTGGCCCGGGGATCGCCCAGGCCCCATTCCGGGACCTCGGCGGAGACCGCGACCGGGGTGTCCGGTCGCGCCGCGAGCCCGAACGCGGCCAGGTCGCCGACGTCGCGCCGGGCGACGAGGACCAGCTCCGCGCTGTCGGTGTACCGCAGCAGCACCGCCCGCGAAGGCGCGGCCGGACGGGCCAATTCGGCCGCGCGACGACGTCGCGCGAGCGGGTCGCCCGCCGCCGCCGGAACGTCGGTCACCCACGCTCCCGGTGGCGGAACCGCCTCGGCCACCCGGACCGCGAGCGCGTGGCAGCGTTCTCCCGACACCGATCCTCCAGACACCGTTCCTGCTCTCCTGCTCTCAGCGGGCGCTGAACCCGCCGTCGACGGTCAGCACCGATCCGGTCACCTGCCGGGCGTCGTCGGAGGCCAGGTAGACCACCGCGCCCGCCACGTCCTCCGGCTCGACCAGCGCGTTCATCGGCTGCGCCTGGACGAACGTCTCCTCGTGCTCGGCCACCGGAACCTCCAGCGACCGCGCGATCTCCGCGAGCATCCGGCCTTCGACCGCGGGCTCGTCGCGGACCGAGCCCGGGCAGACGGCGTTGACGCGCACCTTCATCGGCGCGTAGTCGAGCGCGGCCGCCTTCGTCAGCCCGATCAGCCCGTGCTTCGCCGCCACGTAACCGGCGAAGTGCCGGTAGCCGACCAGCCCGGCGGTGGAGGCGATGTTCACGATGCTGCCCGAACGCTGCTCGCACATCGCCTTGCCGACGGTCCGGATCAGCCGCCACGCGCCGGACAGGTCGACGTCGAGCATCAGCGCCCATTCGTCCGGCCCGATCTCGTGCACCGGTTTGCCCGAGGGTGCGGCGATCCCGGCGTTGTTGACCACCACGTCGAGCCGGCCGAACCGATCGGCCGCGGTGGCGACCACGCGTTCGACCGACGCCAGGTCGCGCACGTCCGCCCGTTCGGTCAGCACCACCGCACCCGCCTCGGCGCACCGGCGCGCGGTGTGCTCGAGCTGTCCTTCCGTGCCCAGCGGATAGGGCACGCCCGGGAGGTCGGCCGCGATGTCGACCAGCAGCAGGTCGGCTCCCTCGGCGGCGCAGGCGAGAGCGGTGGCCCGGCCGAGGCCGCGGGCCGCGCCGGTGATCACCACCGTCTTGCCGCTCAGCCGCATCCCAGGCTCCCGCGGATCAGGCCGAGCAGCTCGGTGCCCGAGTCGACCAGGTACATGTGCCCGCCGGACAGTTCGGCGTAGTCGAAGTCGCGGCCCGCCACCTTCGCCCAGCCCGCGACCTCGTCCGCGGTCACCAGCTCGTCGTCCCGCCCGCGCAGTGCGGTGATCGGCACGGGCAACGCCTCGTCCGCGCGGGGCCGGTAGTTCTCGTGCATTTCGACGTCGGCCCTCAGCGTCGGCAGGATCAGCTCGCGCATCTCCTCGTCGGCCAGCGCGTCGTGGCGGTAGCCGGCGAACTCCGCGACCCTGCGCAGAAACTCGTCGTCGGGCAACCCGGTCGCCCGCTGCCGCCGGGGGCTGCCCGGCTCCGGCGAACCACTGGCGAACAGCCGCCGCACCACCACGCCCCCGGCGACGAGCCGGTGCGCCAGCTCGTAGGCCAGCACGGCGCCGAGGCTGTGCCCGAACAGCGCGACCTCGTCGTGCTCCCCGGACAGCTCGGCGAGCAGGCCCTCGACCGCCGCGAAGACGTCGGTGTACGGCTCGTCGTCGATCCGCCGTTCCCGGCCGGGCAGTTGCAGCGGCACCACGGCCAGGTCGTCACCGGCTTCCGCTCGCCAGGGCTGGAAGAACGACGCACCCGCCCCCGCGAACGGCAGGCAGAGCAGAGCCGTCCTCATCGCGGGAGCTTCTCGTCGTAGGACACCAGCAGTTCGGACAACCCGCGGCTGGTCGAGTTGTCGTAGAGCCACTTCGGCGCCTCGGCCAGGCGCAGGCCCGGCAGCCGGCGCAGCAGCGTGGTGAACGCGATCTGGCCCTCCACCCGGGAAAGCGGGGCGCCCGCGCAGAAGTGCGCGCCGTGCCCGAACGACAGGTGCCGGTTGGGCGAGCGGGTGATGTCGAGCCGATCGGGATCCTCGAACTGCTCCGGGTCCCGGTTCGCCGACGTCATCATCAGGTGGACGAACGCCTCCTTCGGGATGTCCACGCCGGCGATCTGCATGTCCTCTGCCGCGACGCGCAGCGTGCCGCGGAACACCGGCGCCTCGAAGCGCAGGAACTCCTCGATCGCCGACGGCGCCAGCTCGGGCCGCGTGCGCAGCAGCTCCAGCTGGTCCGGGCGGCGCAGGAGCGCCTCGGTGCCGTTGCCGATCAGGTTCGCGGTGGTCTTGTGCCCGGCGATGATCAGCAGGACCAAAGTGGACACGAGCTCGTCGTCGCTGAAGACGTCGTCCTCGTCGGCGGCTCGGACCAGCGCGCTCACCAAGTCCTCACCCGGCTCGGTCCGGCGCGCGGCGATCTGCTCGGTGAGGTAGCTCTCGATCTGCTCGCTGGCCCACTTGAGCCGCAGGTTCGTTTCCTCGTCCGGGTAAGGCGCGCCGGAGAGCAGGGTGCCCCACTCGTGCAGCCGTGGCCGATCCGCCAGCGGCACCCCGAGGAATTCGCAGATCACCCGCATCGGCAACGCGAAGGCGAACTCGGAGACCAGGTTGACCGGACCGGTCGCGGGCAGGGCGTCGATCAGCTCGTCGGTGATCTCCTGCACGCGGGGGCGCAGCAGTTCCATCCGCCGCGGGGTGAACGCCTTGGCGACCAGCTTGCGCAGCCGCGTGTGCTCCGGCGCGTCGGCGACGAGCATGTTCTTCGTCAGCACCGGGCTCGAATCGGCCAGCAGCGCGCGGAACCACTCCGGCGCGTTGTCGGTCCGCTTCGACAGCCGCGGGTCGCTGAACGCCGCGCTGACGGTCGCGTAGTCGACCACGATGTAGGCCTCAGCGCCCGGCGGGTGGTTGATCTTGTGCACCGGGCACTGCGCGCGCAGCGCCGCCAGGTCGGCGTGCCGGTTCTCCCCGGGATCGTTGAAGAACTCCGGCGGCAGCGCGGCGGCTTCCGGGGCGGAACGTTCGATCGTCATGACTCTCCTCCAGGATCGGGAACAGCGGGATCAGGCGACGGCGAGTTCCTCGGGCGGGCGCAGCCGGAAGATCGTCTTGCTGAGCATCGGCAGCGCGAAGACCGTGCCGACGATCGCCATCGTCCCGAACACCCAGGCGGGACCGGCGTTGTCGAAGATCGCCCCGACGCCGAAGATGCCCAGCGGCTGGGCGATCAGGGAGATGAACATGACCACGCCGATCACGCGGCCCTGCAGCCGGTCGGGCACCAGTGCGCCGATGTAGCTCATGAACAGCGCGCCGAACACGCCGGCGCGCAAGAAGATCAGCGCGACCAGGAAGCCGAGCGGGATCGCGTTCGGCACCACGATCAGCAGGACCGCGGCGACCGGGCCGACCCACGTGGCGTACATGATCACCACGACCGGGCGCAGCCGCTTCAGCAGGAAGTTGGACAGCAGCGCGCCGGTCAGGCCGCCGGCCCCGGCCACCGCCAGTGTCACGCCGATGGTGCTGTCGCCGGCGCCGCGTTGGTGCGCGGTGGCGATCAGGGCCAGGAACACGCCGGAGTGGTTGAAGGCCATGTTCGAGCCCATCACCCAGAAGATCATCCGGCCCAGGATCGGCTGGCGGATGATGAAGCGGAAACCGTCCAGCGGCCTGCTCTTCGCCACCGGCGCGGCAGCTTCTTCCGCGGCGGGCTCGGGTGCCATCGGGGCCTGCGTCGGCTTGCGGATGAAGAAGAACACCACCCACGACGCCAGGAACGCCACCGCCGCCGACAGGAACGGGAAACCGCGGCCGAGACCGTAGAACCAGCCGCCGATCGGCGGACCGACCACGGTCGCGCCGAAGAACCGGATCTGCGTCTGCGACGTCGCCTGCGTCAGCTGCGACGCGGGCACCAGTTGCTTGATCGCGGCCAGCCCGGCCGGCTGCTGCACACCGAGACAGGCCGAGGAGAGCACGGCCAGCCCCATCACCAGCGGCACCGACACGTGGCCGGTCGTGGCCAGCACGCCGAAGACGGCCAGCAGCACCATCCGCACCGCGCTGGTGACCATCAGGATGAGCTTGCGGTCGAACTTGTCGGCGATGCTGCCGCCCGGGATGGACAGCAGGCCCGCGGTGAGCAGCTGCACGGACCCGACCGCGCCGGCCCAGGTGGCCGAGCCGGTTTCGGCCAGGATCAGCAGCGGGTAGGCGATCTCCGCCGATTCCTTCGCCACGGAGGCGAGGAACTCCCCGATCCACAGCGCCTGGAAATCGCGGTTGCGGCGCAGCGGGAGTTCCCGTTTTTCCGGCGGCGCGCCGATCTGTGCTTCGGTCACGTTCGGTTCAGCGGACATCATCTGCCATTTCTGTGGGACGGGCTCGGGTCGGGTTCTCGTCGGCCGGCGGCAGCGCCGCGCGGAGGGTTTCGGCCAGTTCGGCGACGTGCGGGGGCGCGAGCATCGACCAGTGATCGCCCGGCACCGGCACGATCGAGACACCGTGCGGGTAGAGCCGCCGCGGCGGCGGTCCGCTGGGGGCGGCCGGCAGCAGCAGCACCGGGCAGGGCACCGGAAGCGGGCGGTAACGCAGCAGTGCGCTCAGGTTCCGCACCATGCGCCGGCGCAGCTCGGGAGCGGCGCGCAACGCGCTGCCCGCGGGCCCCAGCCCGCACAGCACTGCCAGCTGCAGCCGCACCGTGCCGGCCAGGTGGCCCGGGTCCCGGCCGACCGGCCACCCCGGCCGGTCCGGTGGCCGGCCGTCGAGGCAGACCAGGGTGTCCACGCGCTCCCCGGCCGCGGCGAGCTGCACCGCCATCTCGTGCGCGACCACGGCGCCGAACGACCAGCCGCCGACGGTGTACGGCCCGGCCGGCTGGACCCGCCGCAGCTGCGCGACGTGCACCGCCGCGATCCGCTCGATCCCGGCGACGCCGGGCGGCGCGTCGAGACCGTGCACCGGCCGGTGCCCGGCCAGCTGCTCCGTCAGGGCGCGGTAGGGCAACGCCGTCCCGGTCGAATCCGCGGCGAGGAACAACGGCCGCGCGACGGGTCCGGCCACGGCTTCCCCTCCGGCGAGCCCGGCCAGCCGCAGCAGCCCACCGAACGTCGGCGTCCGGCTGAAGTCCGCCACCGACACCGCCCGCCCGGTGCGGCTGACCGCCCCGCACAGGTCCAGCGCCAGCAGCGATTCCCCGCCCAGCGCGAAGAAGTCATCCCCCTCGTCCACCGACGCGACGCCGAGCGTCGCACACCACAGCCGAGCCAGCTCGGCTTCCGGCGCCTCGAGCACGACCGGAACGCTCGCCACCGGGGCCGTTCGGGCAAGACCGGGACCCGCCGCAGCAGGAGGATTCCCGTGCGACTCAACCCGAACGCCGGCAGCGTCGAGCCCGGCGCCCTGAACCTCGACCGGAACCGGCGTGCTCCCCACCGCGAGCTGGCGGGCAAGTTCAGGAACCGCCGCAGCGTAAGGACCTCCGCGCCGCCCAACCCCCACACCACCGTCGTCCAGAGCAGTCCCCGGCGCCGTGACCGGAACCGGCCGCACCGGCGCGACCCTCGCGGCGGGCGGAGGCACAAGTTCAGGATTCTCCGCTGTGTAAGGATGTCCGGGCAGTCCGACCCGCACGCTGCCGTCGTCGAGGGCGTCGATCGCGGCGTCGACGCCGTGTTCCCACAGGGCGCCGAGGGCGTGCAGCAGGGCGCGTTCGGCGTCGTCGTCGGTTCGGCCGAGAAGCGGTATCGCCGGGATCGATGGGCGCCACAACGGGTGCCGGCGCAGGGTCGCGATCATCGAGCTGCCCGGGCCGAGTTCCAGAACCGCGTCGCAAGAGCTGGCGAGGAGCGTGGCCGCGCCGTCGCCGAGGCGGACGGGCCGGCAGAGCTGGTCCAGCCAGTACTCCGGCTGCCGGATGTGGTCCGGGTCGGCCCAGTCGCCGGTCTCGTCGGCGATCAGGGGGATCCGGGGCGCGCGGGCCGGGATCGCGGCGAGCGCCGGCCGCAACCGCGCTGCCGCCGGGACCATCGAGGGCGAGTGGAACGCCCGCCGGTTCGCCAGCTCGCGCACGGCCAGGCCGGCCAGCGCGGGGCCGGCCAGCAGACTGTCCACAACGGACTCCGGACCGGACAGCACGGTGGCACCGGGTGCGGTGATCGCCATGACCACCTCGGGATGACCAGTCAGCCGCTCGGCGAGTTCGTCCGGTTCGGCGCGCACCGACACCATCCGGCCTGTTTCGGTCGCCGCCATCGCCCGGCCGCGCGCCAGCACGAGCCCGGCGGCTTCGGCCGGCGTCCACACCCCGGCGAGCACGGCGGCGGCGTACTCGCCGACGCTGTTGCCGAACAACGCCGCCGGCCGAAGTCCCCACTCCCGCAACTGCGCGCCGAGCGACACCCCGAGCGACACGAGGCCGAGCTGCTGGTGCACGGTGTCGGCGAACCACGGCTCGCCGGCCGTCCCGTCGCCCACCACCGGACCGAGTTCCGGCCCGCCCGCGCAGAGCACGGCGGCGCGAAACTCCTCGAACGCCGACCGGAACTCCGGCAGCAGGCGGTACGCGGCCCGCCCGGCGGGCCCGCGGAGCACCCCCTGGCCGGGAAGGAGAAACGCCACCTTCGCGGGTACGTCGGACACCGGCGCCTGCGCAGCGCCCAGCCGGGCCACGGCGGCGTCGACGTCGTCCGCGACGACCGCCGTGCGGTGGCGGAACATCCGGCGGGTGGCCAGAGTCCGCGCCACCGCGGGAAAGGCCGGTGGCTGCGCGGCGCCGCCCAGGTGCCCGGCCAGCTCCGCCCGCAAGCCGGCGAGCGCGTCCGGCGTCGCGGCGGACAGCGCCAGCAGCCGCGGCCGGTGCGACGGCGCGGGCACGGCCCGCCGCGGCGGTTCCTGCAGCACGACGTGGGCGTTCGTGCCGCCGACGCCGAACGCGCTCACCGCCGCGAGCCGCACCCCGCGAGCCGGCCACGGCCCGGCCTCGGTGACCACGTGGAACGGCGAGGAATCCAGGTCCAGCAACGGATTCGGCCGGCCGAAGTGGACGGTCGGCACGAGTTCACCGTGCTCCAGCATCAGCACCGTCTTGATCAGCCCGGCCACGCCGGCTGCCGCCCCGGTGTGCCCGAGGTTGCTCTTCACCGCCCCCAGCCCGCAGCTGCCGCGCTCAGCGGAGCTCGCCGCGAACACGTCGGTGAGCGCGGCCAGCTCGACCGGGTCGCCGAGCCGGGTCGCGGTGCCGTGGGCTTCGACGTAGCCGAGGTCGGCGGGGTCGATCCCGGCGACCTCGTAGGCCAGCCGGACCACCTCGCTCTGCCCGGCCACGGCGGGCGCGGTGTAACCGAGCTTGTCACCGCCGTCGTTGTTGACCGCCGAACCGGCGATGACGGCAGCGATCCGGTCCCCGTCGGCGAGGGCGTCGGACAGCCGTTTCAGCACGACCACACCGACCCCTTCGCCCGGCACCGTGCCCGCGGCCCGCTCGTCGAAGGGACGGCAGTGCCCGTCGGGCGAAAGGATCCCGCCCTCCTGGTACACGTAGCCGCACTCGCCGGGCGGGAACACCGCGACGCCACCGGCCAGCGCCGCGTCGCATTCGCCACCGGCCAGCGCCCGCACGGCGAAGTGGACGGCGGTGAGCGACGTCGAACAAGCCGTCTGCACGGTGACCGCCGGCCCGCGCAAGCCCAGCTTGTACGCGACGCGCGAGGTCAGGAAGTCCTTCTCCGCACCGATCACGCGCGCGAGCGGACCGGCGTGCTCACCACCGCGCGGGTTGAACCGCTCGGCACCGCCGTACACCCCGATCCGGCCGGCGTACCGGCTGGGATCCAGCCCGGCGTCGTCGATCGCGGCGGAGGCGCACTCGAGGAAAACCCGGTGCTGCGGATCGGTTCCCGCGGCTTCGGCGCGGCTGTACCCGAAAAACGACCAGTCGAAGCCCGCCGCACCGGGCAGCACCCCCTTGGCGGGCACGAAACCCGGCTGCCGGACCAGCGCGGGATCCGCGCCCACGGCTCGCAGCCCGTCGGCGGTGAACCGCGTAATGCCCTCACGGCCGGCCCGCAGCAGCGACCAGAACCGCCCGGCGTCCGGGGCGCCGGGGTAACGGCAGGCCAGGCCCACCACCGCCACGGCCATCACGCGGCGCTCGCTTTCCGGACCAGCAGCTGCAGCCCGGCCGCGGTCGGCGTGCGCAGGAAATCACGCAGCTGCACGCGGACGCCGAGCCGGTCGCGGATCAGGCGGATCAGCCGGACCGCGCCCATCGAGTTGCCGCCGATGGTGAAGAAGTCCGTGTCCGCGCTGATCTCCGCGGCGGCGCCGTCCAGCGTCTCGGTCAGCAAGGCGATCATCGCGGCCAGCCCCGGCTCGTCGGCCTCGGCCGGGGGCGCGCTCGCCGGCCCCGCTCCGGCGGACAGCGCTCGGCGATCCACCTTTCCGTTACCCGTCAACGGAATCCGCTCAAGAACCGACCACAGCGCGGGCACCATGTACGCCGGCAGCCGCTGCGCCAGCGCCGCTCGCAGCGCGGCGGTGTCGGCCGGCTGTCCCGCGGCCGGCACGATCCCGGCCACCAGGCGTTTCGTGGCGCTGTCGTCGCCGGCGACGACCACCACCGCGTCCTGCACACCCGGTTGCCCGGCCAGCACGTCGCTGATCGCGGACAGTTCGATCCGGTAGCCGCGCAGCTTCACCTGATCGTCTCCGCGGCCGAGGAACCGCAGCTGTCCCTGGCTGTCGAGGCGGACGAGGTCCCCCGTGCGGTAGAGCCGTTCCGGCACCTCCGGGGAGAACCGGCCGAACCGGCGTCCGGTCTCCGCCTCGTCGCCGAGGTACCCCAGCGCCAGGCCCTCGCCGCCGGTGTACAGCTCGCCGACGGCACCGGGCGGCACGAGCCGGCGGCGTTCGTCCAGCACGTAGACCCGGGTGCCGGGCAGCGGGGTGCCGATCGGCAGCGGACCGGCCACCTCGTCCGGTTCGCGAACGCTGCAGGTGGTGGTGAACGTGGTGTTCTCGGTCGGGCCGTAGCCGTTGGTGACGACCAGGCCGGGGTGGCGGCGCAGGAGGCGGGCCACGTGGTCGTGCGGCACGACGTCGCCGCCGGTGAGCAGCTGGCGCAGCGTGCCAAGGGTGTCACCGGCGAACTCCTCGACCAGCCGGAACAGCCCCGCGGTCAGCCAGGCCACGGTGACCTCTCGCTCGTGCAGGAACTCGCCGAGCTCGCGCGGCGCGGCGAACCCGGCCGGGTACACCTCCAGCGTCGCGCCCGTGAGCAGTGCGCCCCACAGCTCCAAAGTGGACGCGTCGAAGGCCAGCGGGGAAAGCCGCAGCATCCGTTCCCCGGGACCGAGGCGGACGTAGCCCACCTTGTGCACCAGCCGGAGCACCGCCCGCTGGGGCACCACGACGCCCTTCGGGACCCCCGTCGACCCGGAGGTGAACGCCACGTACGCCGGACGATCGGGATCCTCGCCGGGGAAGACCGGCTCACCGGCCGGCGCGGGCCAGTCCGCCCGCCACGCCTCGACGACGGGGATGCCGCGCACCCGGTCCGCCGACCGGGGTTCCACCAGCGCGGCGGCCGGTGCGGCCGAGGCCAGGATCCGGTCGGTGTGCGCGGCCGGCTGATCCAGCTCGACGCCGACGTACGCCGCGCCCACCGACACGGTGCCCAGCACCGCGACGACCTCGGCGATCGACCGGTCCAGGGCGACCAGCACCCGGTCGCCGGGCCCGACGCCGGCCGCCCGCAACAGCTCCGCCTGCCGCCGCACCGCGCGCGCCAGCTCGGCGTAGCTCAGCTCCGTGTCCCCCGCGCGCACCGCCGGCGCGGCCGGCCGTTCCCCGGCGATCTTGCGGAACAGCGCGTCGAGCGTCACGCGCGGGAACTCGCGACGGGTCTCGTTGAGCGCTGTGAGCAAGGCGCGTCGTTCCGGCGCCAGGCACCGGACCTCCTCCAGCGCCGGGTCCCCTTCGGCGGCCAGCTGCCCCACGGCTTCGCGGAAATCGGCCGCGAACGCCGAGGCCTCCGCCTCGCTCCAGACCGCGGTGGCGTACTCCACGTGCCCGGCCAGCGCGGGCTCGGACCGGCCGATCAGCAGCGTCAGGTCGAACTGCGCGCCACCGCCGTGCAGCTCGTCCACGCGCAGTTCGACGTCCGGAGTGGACAGGCGCGGCGGGACGAGCTGGTCGTGCATGCCGAAACACACCTGGACCAGCGGATGCGCCCCGAGCGTCCGCTCGACGCCCAGCGCCGCCACGATCTCCTCGAACGGCAGGTCGCCCGCTTCCATGCTGCGGGCCAGCGACTCCTGCACCGAGCGCACGTACTCGGCGGCCGGCCGATCGTCGTCGACGTCCACCCGCACCGGCACCAGGTTCCCCGTGACCGCAACGAGTTCCGCGAGTTCCGACGTCCCGCGCCCGGTGAGCGGGACCCCGATCAGCAGCCGCCGGGCCCCGGTCCAGCGGCTCAGCGTCAGCCCGAACGCGGCCAGCAGGACCGCGAACCGGGTCACCCCGAGCGTGTTCGCCCGCGTCGCGACCGCGTCGCTCACCGCCGGGCCGAGGTCGAGCGGCAGCCGCGCGCCGGACGCGTCCTGTTCCGCCGGGCGCTGCCGGTCCGCGGGCAGCTCCAGCACCGACGGCACGCCGTCGAGCTGAGTCCGCCAGAAGGCCAGCTGCCGGTCGCGGTCGCCGCGGGTGGCTTCCTGGTGCTCGGCCAGCACCCGCACGCCGATTCCCGCCTCGGGCAACGGATCGGCGGCACCGCGCACCAGCGCGTCGTACCGGGTGAAGATCTCCTTCAGCAGCAGGCCGACGGACCAGCCGTCGAGCACCATGTGGTGCGCCTGCACGACCAGCGCGGCGCGCCCGGTGCCGGTGAGGAACGCGAACCGGACGCCCGGCGCGGCGGTCAGGTCGAACGGCTTCCGTCCGGTCTCGGTCGCGATCCGCCGGACGAACCCGTCGAACTCGCCGGCCGCACCGTCGTCGACGTAGCGGGTGAAGGGCGCCGCGAAGGGCGTGACGACTTTCCGCACCACGTCGCCGTCCTCCTCGCGGAAGACGGTGCGCAGGTTCTCGTGGCGGTCGACGGTGGCCTGCACCGCTGTGGCCAGGTGGTCCTCGGCGAGCTCGCCGCGCTCGGTCACGCACGCGAACACCAGGTTGTACGGCGAACCTCCGGTGAACCGCTCGATCAGCCACATCCCGCGCTGGGTGGCGGAAATCGCCGCCCGCTCGGGTGCGGCCGGCACCGGGGCCGGCGCGTCCGCGGCGGGTAGGTCGGCGAGGATCTCGTCCAGTGGTGCGCCGGACAGCAGCCGGGCCACCGGGATCCGCACCCCCAGCCGTTCCCGGGCCAGCGCGACGAACCGCATCGCCCGCAGCGAATCTCCGCCGAGCTCGATGAAGCTGTGGGTGGCAAATCTGCGGGCGTCGGCCTCGCCGCCCAAAGCGGCCGCCGCGCACTCGTGCAGGGTCATCGACAGGTTCTCCCCGGAAGATCGTCGAGCGGGCTCAGGAATCGTGGTCGGCGGAGTTCGCGCGCAACGCGCCGAGCAAGCGCTCCCGGCTGCCCGGCGTCGCTCCGGCCGGCGCCTGTCCGGCCGGGGCGGCGATCAGCTCGGCCTGTCCGCGCACGGTGCCGGCGCGGAACAGATCGGTGGTGCGCAACGGGCGTCCCGACACCTGGCTCAGCTTCTCCACCAGGATGACCAGCCGCAACGAGTCACCACCCGCGTCGAAGAAGCTCACGTCGTCGCCGACGTCGCCGGTGTCGAGCACCTCGCACCAGACCGACCGCACCAGTGCGCGGCGGGCGGCCGGATCGGCCGGGTCGAAGACGGGGTTGGGTTCTTCGGCGAGCACGGTTTCCTCCACGGATCGGGCGAGCGCGGCGGCGCTGGCGCGCAACGCGGTGAGCAGGCCGGCCACGGTGGCCGGCCGGAACAGCGGGGCCGGGTGGTCCAGGAGCAGCTCGAGCCTGGCGTCGTCACACAGCCGGACGAACAGGGCCAGGTCGAACTTGCTGTACTGCGGTTCGAGCGGCCGGTACCGCACGGTGAGCCCGGACGCGAAGAGCGGCACCTCCGGCACTTCGGCGAGGTTCACCAGCACGGAGGTGAGCGGAGTGCGGGCGACGTCGCGCCCGGGAGCCAGCTCGGCGGCGACGTCGGGCAGCGGCGCGTCGGCGTCCACGAACGCCGCGGTGCTCGCCGCGCGGCTCTGCCGCAGCAGCTCGCGCCAGGTCGTCCTCTCGTCGACGGTCATCCGCAGCACCAGCGTGCTGCCGAACATGCCGACGACACCGGCCGCTTCGGGGTCGTCGCGCCCCGGCCAGACCACGGCGAACAGGAAGTCCCGCTGCTCGGTGGTCCGGGCCAGTGTCGCGGCGAGCAGCGCCACGCCGGCCATGAACACGGTGGCGCCCTCAGCCGTCGCCGCGGCCAGCACCCGCTCGGTCACGTCGGCCGGGAGCACCGTCTCGGCGGAAGAACCGACCAGCGACAGGTCCGGGTCCTCCGGCGGGTGGTCGTAGGGCAGCGCGATGTCCGTCGGCGCGCCCCGCAACCGCTGCACCACGGCGGCGACCTGCTCGGCCACGTCTTCCGCAGGCGCCGGACGGAGGACCTCCGCCGGGTGCGGCGCCGGCGGCAACCCGGGTTCCGCGCCGGCGCACCACGCGCGGTAGACGGTCGCGATTTCGTCCACCACCAGCCGCCGCGACCAGCCGTCGAAGGCGATGTGGTGCACGGTGAGCACGAGCAACGTGCATTCACCGTCCACTTTGAGCACTTCAGCGCGCGCGGGTGGTTCGGCCGCCAGGTCGAACGGTGAGTAGCAAAGGGCTTCGACCATTCGGCCCAGTTCTTTCCGCGGCCACCCGTCCCGCTCGAAGTCGATTAATCCGACTTCCGGAGCGGTCCCTTCGGCGCAATATTCGACCCGGCGCAGAGCGTGATTCAGCCGAAAACGCGAGCGCAACGACGGATGCCGCCCGAAAACGTGCTCCACCGCCGCGCGCAGCACCTCGTGCCGCACCGCGCCGGCGAATTCGAGAACCGTCGGCAGCAGGTACGACGGGCGCAGCCGGTCGATCTGTTCCAGCACCCAGATACCCTGCTGAGCAGCGGTAACCGGCGTCCAGGAGGCATCCTCGCGCACGACAGGCACCCTCGTTCCCCGCACCTTCCTCAGGCGCAGCACGGCAAAATCGGACAAAACGAAATAGAAATACAGGTCGTCCCACACCGCACGCGGAAGCCGCGGGCATTTACCCGCCTTCGCGTCGAGTGATCAACCTCTTCCCCAGTGGCCGGAAAAACGTGCCGACCGACAGCGCCGATGTTAAGAACCAGCCGGAAGCGCTGTCAAGCGATCGCATCCCCGCCGAAGGTCGCATTGACATGATCTTGAATGCGCTGCTTCAATACGACACCGCGGGAACCGATGCCGCGCACCAAGGGCGATGCGCGCACCGGCACATGGGGGACCACGAAATCGAGCATTAGTCCACTGGGGTGGAACTTTTTTGGCGTGCGCGCCCACCTGCATTCCGATACCCGCGGCCGCCGGCTGTCCTGGCCGGCGGCCGGCGCGGTGTGCCATTTTTTCCGAAGGTGCAGGACGGGGCGCGAATGCGAGAACAGGAGACGTCGAGCATGACCCTCAGCGAGGCCAGACCCACCGGATGTCCGGTGCACGCCGCCTCCGACGATCTTGTCGATCCGCACTTCTACACCGGCGGCGACGCCCGCCGCGTCTGGCAGGAACTGCGCGCCCTCGACCGGCTGAGCTGGCACCAGGTCGACGAGCACCGCGGATTCTGGTCGGTCGTCAAGTACCACGACGCCGACCGGGTCCTGCGCGACTACGCCACTTTCACCTCGGAGCGGGGCACGCTGCTGGAGCTGCTCGGCACCGACGATCCGGCGGGCGGCCAGCAGCTGGCCGTCACCGACCCGCCGCGGCACACCAGCCGGCAGGCGCAGCTCAAGAAGGCGCTGGCCCGCAAATCCGTCGACCGGCAGCGCGACATGATCCGCCCGCTCGTGATCGACCTGCTCGCACCGCTGGCCGACCGCGGCGTTTTCGACTTCGGCCGGGCCATGCTGGCCATGCCGATGTCGGTCACCGGGACGATGATGGGCCTGCCGCCGGCGGATTGGCCGGCGCTGACCCGGCTGACGACCCAGTGCATCGCCGCGGACGACCCGGATTTCCAGGAACCGGGCGGGAAAACGGCCACGCTCGAAACCGCGCACCGGGAACTGTTCGCCTACTTCCAGGATCTGGTCCGCTTCCGCGGCGACCACCTGGGCGACGACCTGCTCAGCGTGCTGATCTCGACGCGGTTCGAGGGCCGCCGGATGTCGCCGGGCGAAGTCGTCGCGAACTGCTACAGCCTGCTGCTCGGCGCGAACGTCACGACGCCGCACGCACCGACGTTCGCCCTCGCCGAGCTGCCCGGCACCGGCGTGCTGGAGGACTGGGCGGCCCACCCTGAGCTCACCACGTCCGGGATGGAGGAGGCGCTGCGCTGGGCCTCCCCAGTGAACCACGTGCTGCGCTACGCGACGAAGGACACCGTTCTGCGGAACACGCCGATCGAGGCGGGGCAGGCGGTGGTCGTCTGGCTGGGCTCGGCGAACCGCGACGAGGACGTCTTCGCCGAGCCGCACACCTTCGACATCCGCCGCCGGCCGAACAAGCACCTCGCGTTCGGCATCGGCCCGCACTACTGCGTCGGGCACAGCGTCGCCCGCGTCAGCCTGAAGATCCTGTTCCACGAGCTCTTCGCCCGGTATGAAGGATTCGAGTCCGCGAGTGCTCCCGAGCGGCTGATCTCCAACTTCGCCTCGGGGTACAAGAGCGTGCCCATCACCGCCCGACCACGAAAGGGAAAGACTGCATGAAGCTCCGCACGATCGGCACGGACCCGGCGACCCGCCGCGAGGTGAGCGCGCTCTGCCTCGGCGCGATGACCTTCGGCACCGCGGTGGACGAGGAGACGTCGTTCGCGATCCTGGACCGGTTCGTCGCCGCCGGAGGCACCTTCATCGACACCTCGAACAACTACGCGTGGTGGGCCGAAGGGACCCAGGGCGGGGAGAGCGAGGCGCTGCTCGGCCGGTGGCTCAAGAGCCGCGGCGTCGGCGACGAGGTCGTCATCGCGACGAAGCTCGGCGCCCGCCCGCGGGTGCCCGGCGGCGGCTTCGCCGACCCGGAAGGCTTGTCCGCCAAGGTGATCCGCGAATCGGCCGACCGCAGCCGGGAAACGCTCGGGGTCGACAAGCTCGGCCTGCTCTACGCGCACATCGAAGACGCGAACACGCCGCTGCAGGAGACCGTCGAGGCCTTCGGTGAACTGGTCGCCGACGGCACCGTCGGCCTGCTCGGTGCGAGCAACCACTGGATGTGGCGCGTGGAGCGGGCCCGCAACCTCGCCGCGGCGGCCGGTGTGCCCGGCTACGACGTGCTCCAGTACCACCACAGCTACCTGCGGCCGCGCACCGACGTTCCCAGCCGCCGCGCCAAGGACGGCAACCAGGGCGTGGCCACCGGCGAGGTGCTGAGCTACCTGCGCGAGCAGGAGGGCACGGCGCTGGTCGCCTACTCCGCGCTGCTGGGCGGTGCCTACGTGCGCGACGACCGTCCGGTCGACGCCGATTTCGTGCACCCGGGTACCGACGCCAGGCTCGCGGCGCTGCGCGAGGTGGCGAAGGAAACCGGGGCGAGCGCGAACCAGGTCGTGCTGAGCTGGATGATCGGCCACGAGCTGCCGATGTTCCCGCTGATCGGTGCTTCCTCGGTGGCCCAGCTGGAAGACAGCCTCGCCGGGGTGGAGCTGGAACTGTCGGCGGACCAGCGGGCCCGGCTGGACGCCGCGCAGTGACCACGGTTTCCGGTGCCGTGGGCGCGAACGCGTGGCTGCGCGTTTTCGCCCCGGTTCCGCAAGCCCGCGCCCGCCTGCTGTGCTTCCCGCACGCCGGCGGCGCCGCGGGCCTGTACCGGCCGCTCGCGGCGGCGCTGGCACCGGAAATCGAGCTCGTCGCGGTGCAGTACCCCGGCCGGCAGGACCGGTTCGCCGAGCCGTGCGAGGACTCGGTGGCCGGGCTGGCCGGCGGTGTGCTGGCTTCGCTCGGCGCGTTCGCCGATCGCCCGCTGGCGCTGTTCGGGCACAGCCTCGGCGCGACCGTCGCGTTCGAAACGGCTTGTGCGCTCGAGAAATCCGGCCGCGTGGAGCCGACGCGCCTGTTCGTGTCGGCCCGGTCCGCGCCGCACCACGCTCGCGCCGTCGACGTCCGGCTGGACGACGACGCGGACCTGATCGGCTACGTCCGCCGGCTCGGCAGCGCGAACGGGGCCTCGCTGGAACTGAGCGAGGAGCTGTGGCCGATGGTCCTGCCCGCGCTGCGGGCGGATCTGCGGATCGTCAACACCTACCGCTTCGCCGGCGGTGCTCGCCTGCGCTGCCCGATCAGCGCGCTGGCGGGCGACGCGGACCCGGAGTACCCGCTCGCCCAGATCCGCGACTGGGCGGCGTACACCTCCGGCGGATTCGACCTGGAAGTGCTCTCCGGCGGGCACTTCTACCTGGAGCAGCACACCACCCGCGTGGCCGGGCTCGTCGCGGGGCGGCTCGGACCGAGCTGACCGATCGAACTGGGGGATCCGTGAAACGTCTTTTCACCACCTTGCTCACCGTGGGCGCGCTGGCGGCGGCCACCACCGTCCCGGCGGCCGCCGCGCCGCCCGACATCGTCACCCGGCTGCACCACCTGCCGGGCGTGACCTACCGGTCCGAGGACCCGCACCCGCCGGCCGGGTTCCGCGAGTTCCACCTGTCGTTCCGCCAGGCGGTGGATCACCGCGACCCGCGTTCGGGCACCTTCGAGCAGCAGCTCACCCTGCTGCACCGCGACACGGCGGCGCCGATGGTGGTTTACACCAATGGGCACTGGATCGACAGCACGATCGCCGAGCCCACCACGCTGCTCGGCGCCGACCAGCTCGACATCGAGCACCGCTTCTTCGGCGATTCCGTGCCCCAGCCCGAAATTTGGGCGAACCTGACGGTGTGGCAGTCGGCCGCCGACGAGCACGAGGTCGTCAACGTCCTGAAACACCTCTACCGCGGGCACTGGCTTTCGGCGGGAACCGGTGAAGGCGGCGAGGGCGCGATCTTCCACCGCATGTACTTCCCCGGCGACTTCGACGGCACGTTCGCCGACAACTCGCCCGACGACGTCACCGACCACGGCGATTCCTACCAGCACTTCCTCAACGACCAGGTCGCCACCCCCGAATGCCGCGCGGCGCTGCAGGCCGTGCAGATCGAGGCGCTGAAACGCCGTCCCGCGCTGGAGGCTCGGATGGCCGCGGCCGCCGACGCGGCGGGCGTCACCTTCACCAAGGACATCGGCTCGCTGGACAAGGCGTACGAGTTCAACGTCCTCGACACCCCGTTCGCGTTCTGGCAGTTCGCTTCCACCAGCCCGTACAACTGCGCGAACATCCCGCCGGCCACCGCGTCGGACGACGACATCTACCGCTTCGTCGACGTCGTCAGCGGCGGCAGCATCCCCGGCGGCATGCTCGCCGAGGCCGACCAGAACCTCGACCCGAGCGTGCCGTTCCTCTACGAGGCGGGCACCGAACTGGGTTATCCGGTGGAGCCCCAGGCCCACCTCGCCGGCCTGCTGCACTACCCGAACCAGGAAGCGGCCCGCGAATACGTGCCCCGCACCATCCCGATGCACTACGACCCGCAGGTGATGCGCTCCGCCGCGCAGTGGGTCGCCACCCGGGGCAGCCGGCTGATCTTCCTCTACGGCAGCCTGAACCCGTGGAGCGCCAACCCGTTCCGCCTCGGCCCCGGCAGCCGGGACTCCTCCGTCCACGTCCAGCAGGGCGGCGACTACAGCGCCAGCATCGCCGCCCTCCCCGCCGCGGAACGCGACGGGATCGTCAGCACCCTGCACCGCTGGGCGCGCCGCTGACCGGGCTTTCGGGGTCAGAGGACGAGGTCGGCCAGCCGGTCGACCTCGTCCGGGTCCGCGACGGTCGGGGTGAACGTCAGCTCGTTCAGGCCCGCGGACTCGAAGTCGCGGAGGATGGCCTTGGTGGCATCCGCGGTGCGGACCGCACCGTCGGCGATGGTGTCGGCGTGGGAGCCCGCGTAGGCGTAGTAGGAGCGCAGGTAGGCGTCGCCGCGGTCGGCCGCAGTGGTCGAGAAGTACGCCAGACCCAGCAGCCGCGGCTCGCCCACGCGGCCGCCGGCCGTCCACGCCTCGCGGATCTCCTTGACGGTCGGCTCCGCCCGCCGCGGTCCGCCGCCCGCGCCCGTCCAGCCGGCGGCGTGCTCGACCGTCCGGCGCACCGCGCGCTTGCTGTGCCCGCCGATCAGCAGCGGGATCTCCGCCGTCGCCGGCACCACGGCCCGCTTCTCCCCGGAGAAGTCCCCGTCGGCCACGGGTTCACCGCGCCACGCGAGCTTCAGGTACAGCAGCTGCCGGTCGAACGCCGCGCCGCGCCCCCCGAAATCCCGCTCCGCCGGCACGTAGTCCGACTCGCGCGCACCCACACCCAGCCCCAACGTCAGGCGCCCCTCCGACAGCGACGCCACCGTGCCCGCCACCTTCGCCAGCACCGCGTCCGGGTACGTCGGCCCCAGCACGGCGTTCGTCACCAACCCGAGCTCCGACGTCGCCCCCGCCACGCCCGCCAACGCCGTCAACGAGTCCAGCGACGGGTACGCCACCCGCCCGATCGTCGACACGAACGCGAACCCCCGCGCCTCCGCCCGCCTGGCCCACTCGAGCACCAGCGCTCCACTCGTGCCGGGCACCGTGTTGGGAATTCCGATACCGATCCGCATGGTGCCCAGTCTGCCGTTGTGGGTGGGTGGTTGCAGGCTCACCACAGAGGCCTGGCCGCCAAGGCGACGGACCCCCACTTACCCAACCGCCACCCGACAACGCAACAACACCCGCACCCAGCCCCCCGCCCGGCACCTCGATCCGAAGCCCCCACGCGGTCTGGATCACCTTGT